>JAJXXG010000912.1 GCA_021781255.1 Acidobacteriota bacterium | reverse complement strand
GGATTCACACCCTGATTGATATGGCGATCGAGAGCAACATGCAGAGCGTGCTCACGGATTGCCCGCATCGCGAAAAGCTGGGATGGCTGGAGCAGACGCACCTGATGGCGCCGTCGCTGCTGTACGACTTTGATTTTTCCGGGCTCTATGCGGCCACAGCGCGCAACATCGCCGATGTGCAGCGCAGGAGCGGACCGGATGCGGGGATGGTGCCGACGATTGCGCCGCAGTACGTGGTATTCGAGCCCCAGTACGCCATCTTCAACGACTCGCCGGAGTGGGGCAGCGCGGCGGTGCTGGCGCCGTGGCAGGTGTACGAGCGCACCGGCGACCGCGGGTTTCTGGCCGCGCAGTACGACGTGATGCGCGCTTACGCGCGGTATCTTGGCACGCGGACACACGACGGGATTGTCGATTACGGACTTGGAGACTGGTTCGATATCGGTCCGGGGGCACCGGGGATCTCGCAGTTGACGACGGCCGGTGTGACGGGGACGGCAATTTACTACCAGGATCTGAAGGCGCTGGAAGAGTCCGCGGCAGTGCTGGGCAAGAGCGAAGATCGCGCGGCATATGCGGAACAGGCGGCGCGCGTGCGCGATGCGTTCAACCGGAGGTTCTACGATGCCGGGCAGCGGCGCTACGATCAAGGCAGCCAGACGGCGCAGGCCATTGCGCTGGCGCTGGGGATCGTTCCCGAGGGCGAACGGGCGGCAGTGCTCGAAGCGCTGGTGAAAGACATCCGCGCGCATCAGAATCACACCACATGCGGGGAGGTGGGGTACCACTACGAGGTGGAAGCCCTGCTCAACGGCGGGCGCTCCGATGTGCTGCTGGATATGCTGGAGCGCACGGACGCGCCGAGCTACGGCTACATTCTTGCGCAGGGCGCGACCGCGTTGACGGAGGCGTGGGACGGCGGGCACTCGCAGGATCACTTCATGCTGGGCAGCGCGGAGGAGTGGTTTTATCGCGGGTTGGGTGGAATCAATGTGGATATGGCGAAAGTCGGGGCGCGGCGATTGACTCTGCATCCGGCAGTCGTTGGCGGGGTGAACCGGGCGCGGGCTACCTACCTGTCCGCGCTGGGGCCGATCACCAGCGAGTGGCATCGCGGTGCGGCAGCAACGGATTACGCGTTTGCGGTGCCGGCAAATGCGACGGCGACGATCGAGATTGATACTTCGTCGGCAGGAATGGCGACGGTCAATGGAGTTGCGGCGAATCGAGCTGCGGGAGTGCTCAATGCGCAGATCGAGGGCGCACGGCTTGTGCTGACGGTTGGCTCGGGAAGATTCGCGGTGCACGCGGAGAATCCTGCGCGGTAGTTTTGTGTTGCGCGGGCCGGCACGGGCGCGACATGGAAGCGCCCGCCCAGAGCAGCCCGGCGCCTCCTGCGATGCGGATGCGGAATTACCAGGGCGTGGAACGCGCGACGGAGATGCCGCGGCTGTCATGGGGCCATTTTCCGGAGACGGCGCAATAGAAGTGGTAGAGCGCGCCGTGGTGGAAGATCACGCACGGTTTGTGGGCATAGTCTTCATCGACGGAACCGGGCGAGCCGCGGTCAAGCATGACTTCATGCACCTTTTCGAAGTGGCAAGGATCGCGGCCGAGGGCGAGGAGCTCGCGCGCGATGCCGTGACGGTCGAGGCCGAAGTAATACATTCCAAAAAGATGTTTGTGATTTACAACAAACGGATTGCTGGCGAAACGCGCATCCCAGGAATCGGGTCCGCCGTTGGGCAGGATGGGGTTGCCCGCGAAACGCGTCCAGTGCTTCAGGTCGCGCGAGGTGGCGACGCCGCTCTGCTCGCGCCATCCCCCGCCCTTGCTCCGGGGGAGAGGATCGGTTTTGGCGTTGTAGTAGAGGTAGAAGATGCCGTTCACCTCAATGAGGTTGGGCCGGTAAAGGCCGCCATGCTCCCAGGGCGCGCCGTCGGCAGGGAAGAGAATGGGCTCAGTGAGCTCCCAGTGCAGCAGATCGTCGCTCCAGGCGAGTCCAATGACGGCGGCGCCAGCCTCGTAACCCGCGCCGGGATAGGCGTTCCATGCGCCGAGAAAACGGCCATGGACTTTCTTGAGGCGTCCCTTCGAAGTGAGACCGTGTTCGCGGAGCAGGCAACTGAGCGCGATGTTATAGCGGGTGTACTTTGAGCTGGGATCGCGGCGGGCTACGCAGGCCAGGCGCTCCCAGTGGACGAGGTCAGAGGATTTTGCGAGTCCGGTCTGATAGCCGATGCCGTCGAATCCGATGTAGAGCATATGAAATGCCCCGTTGTGGAGGAAGACGAAGGGGTCGTCGACAGATTTCGCGTCGAAGGCGCCGGGATCGTTCGATGCGGAGAGCACGAGCTTGCCGTATTTGTACGGGGTGCGAAAGGGAGCGACCTGGGCGCTGGTGAAGGCTTCGGCGCAGAGGCCTGGACCTGACAGCAGCGGCAGCCCGGCGAGCGAGGCGCCGAGCGAATTGAGGAATCGGCGGCGGGTCAACGGTGTATTCATCGATACGTCTCCATGTCGAGGCGGAGGATTTTTTTGCGTTCAGGGTTTGCCGGTCGCCAGCACGTCGACGCCTTGTGGGGATAAATCGACGGCGGTCACGATACGATCGCCGTGCAGGACGTCGCTCATTGGGCCAGGCAGAGCGACGTGCGCCGCCACGGCACCGTGGTTGATGAGGATAAAGGCCATGTGGTCCGCACCGGCGCGGCGGCAGACTTCGACACCGGCAGGCACGCCGGGAAACTCCGCATGAACCTGCGCGCGCGCGATGGCCCATGCGGTTACCTGGCGCATCAGTTCCGGATCGAGCACCGCGCCGAGATAGGTGATGCTGCCTTTGCCAACGCGGCGAGTCATCATGGCCGGCTGGTTATCGAGCCAGCCGTTCGACTGGCCATAGCGCAGGAGAACCTGCACATCGGGCGCGGCCGCGGAGAGCTGCTCGGCCCAGAGCGATGCGCTGCCGGCGCCGAGCGAGCCTGCGACAGGCAGGGGATGATCGAGCGCGTAATACTGCTCGACGCGACCGCCGAGGGGCGCGGCCAGAGGGCCGGGCTGGCGTTGAACATTGAGGGCATTGTGCTCGTCTTTCATGCCGGAGCGGGGGCCAAGAAGCAGTTGGCCTCCCTGCTGCACATAGGCGAGCAGATGCGCGGCGAGGCTCTGGGAGATGACATTCAGGCTTGGCGCCAGGATCAGTTTGTAGCCGTCGAGCGGGGCGTCGGCGCTGACGATGTCCACGGTCAATTGCTCATCCCGCAGCGGGCGATAGTAGTCGAGGAGAAGCTCGAGCTGGTCGTAGTACTTGCTGTGCGGCTGAAAATCGATGGCCCAGCGGCTGTCGTAGGTGACGAGCAGCGCAACCTGGGCGGCGGGTTGCGTGCCGTGCAGCGCAGGAGCGGCGCGCTGAAACTCGCCGCCGATGCGGCCGATCTCAGAGTAGATGGGCAGCGGCGAGCCATCGGGCCCGACAATGGCACCGTGATACTGCTCCTGGCCGTTCAGCGCGTCGCGCCATTGCCAGTAAAGAACAGCATCGGCGCCATGACCGATGGCCTGCCAGGCCATGGCGCGGGTTTCGCCACGATCGAGCGTGGTGTTGACGGGAGCCCAGTTGACCGAGCCGGGCTGGGTTTCCATGACCCAGAAGTTCCGACGCTTCCACCCGCGCACGAAGTCGTGCATGGCGGCGTTGCGGTCCACATGCAGATGACCTTCACCCACGTAGTCGTCCCAGGCCGCGAGATCGAGCGGGCGGGTGATCTCATAGTGATCCCAGTTGTCACTCCAGCCCAGGCCGCCGATGTTGGTGGTAATGAACTGGCGTGGGTCGGCGAATCTGCGGATGGCGTCGATCTGCACCTGCTGGAAGTCGCGCCAGGTATCGCTGACGAAACGGCGGTGATCGAGGAGCAGCCCGGGATTGCCGGCGGATGCGGGAAGGGGAATTTCATCCCAGCGATCGTAGGTCTGGCTCCAATAAGCAGTGACCCAGGCGCGATTCAAGGTGTCGAGGGTTTTGTATTTGCGTTGAAGCCAAAGCTGAAACCGGCGGCGCGTTGCCGGGTCGAAGGACTCGTCGGTGTACTCATTGCCGATCTGCCAGCCGATGACGTTGGGGTCGTGCCCAAAGCGCCGGGCGAGCTGCGCGGCGATTTGGGTGCAGAATCCGCGATATTCGGGGCTTGCATAGTTGAACTGGCGGCGGCTGCCGTGTTCCGCAGTGCGGCCCGCAGCGTCGACGCGCAAGGTGCCGGGATGGAGTCTGGTAAGCCAGGCGGGCGGGGCGTCGGTGGGGGTGCCGATGACGACCGCAATGTGGTGCTTTTCCGCGAGCCGGACTGCGCGGGCGAGCCAATCCATGTCGTACCGGCCCTGGGCGGGCTCCAATGCGCTCCAGGCAAACTCACCCACGCGCACGACGTCGAGGTGGGCGTTCTGCATGAGCTGCAGGTCGGCATCCCAGCGCGATTCGGGCCATTGTTCGGGGTACCAGGCAGCGCCGAGCCACGGCGGCGGAGCCGTAGGCGCAGCCTGCGCGGAGGATTGGCCGAGCGCGCAGAAGAGCATGGCGAAGAGGACGGCCAGGGAGATGAACCTGCGGCTGTCTTTGGAGGCGGCTGGACCGGTTGCTGGCGGTTTTCTCATGCGAGGTTTTTGTATCACAAAGGCATTGGCGAGGAGCAGGATGAGCGGCCGATTGCATTCCGCTTACCGGAATCAGAAACCGGCGAGGCTGTTACGCTTCGCAGCGGGCGATGTAGTTGCGCTAACTTGAGGAGCAAATCAAGCTCCGGCTCGGAGCACGGGCCGCGGTATCGCTATGATGCCCGTGGGGACTCGATGGAGCGCTGAGCCCGACGCATGGAAAGGCTAAAAGTTGTCTACTCAAACCGCACCGACCCTTGCACTGATTCATACGAGTCCTACGCTTGCGCCTGGTTTTACCAAGCTGTGTCACCATCACATTCCCGAGGCCAAAGTGTTCCACATGGTGGATGAAAGCCTGATCCAGGACACGGTGAAGGCCGGCAGTCTGCGCAAGGTGACGATCAGGCGGCTGATCGAGCAAATTGCCTCGGCGGAGGCGGCAGGCGCGAATGCGGTGCTGGTGACGTGCTCTTCCATCGGGCCCGGGGTAACGCTGGCGCAGCAGCTTTTTGAAGTTCCGGTGCTGCGCATCGACGAAGCCATGGCCGAGAAGGCGGTGCGGCAGGCCAGCACCATCGGCGTGCTGGCCACGCTGCAGACAACGCTGGACCCAACCACGGCGCTGTTACATGAGAAGGCTGCCAAGGCGGGACGTAAGGTAGAACTGGTAGAGTGCCTGTGTAAGGATGCGTTTCCCGCAGTGCTCGCCGGGGACACGGCGACGCACGACCGGCTGTTGACGAAGGCGCTGGTGGAGGATCTGAAGGGAGTGGACCTGATTGTGCTGGCACAAGCGTCGATGGCGCGGGTTCTGACTACGCTTGCGGCCGACGTGGTGCATGCGCCCGTGATCTCCAGCCCCGAACTCGCCGTGTTGAGCGCGCGCAATGCGCTCAAGCTGCCGACGCCGGCGAGGGTCGGCGCTTGAAGTTGCGCTACAGGGTGCTTGCGCTCCTCGGCCTGCTTTCAGTCCTCACGTTTCTGGACCGCCTTGCGATCGCGGTTGCAGGGCCCGCAATCCAAGCCGATCTGAAGATTCAGCCGCAGCAATGGGGCTGGATCCTGAGCGCGTACGTGCTGGCAAACGGAGTCTTCGAAGTGCCTTCGGGGGCGATGGGCGACCGGCGCGGACAGCGCGGTGAAATGACGCGCATCGTGGTGTGGTGGTCCAGTTTCAATGCGCTTACGGGATGGGCGCGCAGCTTCTGGCAGTTGTGCGCGTCGCGATTCTTTTTTGGACTGGGGGCTGCCGGGGCCTACCCGAACATCGCCGGCGTCATCGCGCGCTGGTTTCCGATGCGGGAGCGCGCGCGCTGCCAGGGGCTGGTGTGGGCGGCAAGCCGGCTGGGCGGAGCGCTGGCGCCAGTTGTGATCGTTCCCATGGTGCACTACTTCGGGTGGCGCATGGTCTTCCGTTTTCTGGCGCTGGCGGGGTTTTCCTGGGCCGGGGTGTGGTGGTTGCGGTTTCGCAACCGGCCGCAGGACGATCCCGGGATGACCAGCACGGAGCTGGCGGAGATCGGCGAAGGGCATGGGGCGCACGCAACCGCCGTGCCGTGGAGACGACTGTTCCGTTCGCGATCGCTGTGGCTGATCGTTCTTGCCTACGGCTGCTATGGGTGTGGAAGCTGGTTTTACTTTTCCTGGTTTCCCACCTGGATGATGCATACTGCCGGTTTTTCGCTGGACGGGATGCTGTTTGCGTCGCTGCCGTTTGTTGTGGGCCTGGCGGCGAACCTGGCGGGAGGACAACTGGGAGACCGCCTGACGGTTCGCTGGGGGGCGCGCCGCGCGCTGCGCTGGATTCCGGCGACGTGCCTAACGGCAACGGCACTGCTGCTGATGGCCATGGCCCTGGTGCACGGGAAGGTGGCTGTCGTGGCGCTGTCGAGCGCCGGATTTGGCGCGATGGACCTGATGCTGCCTTCAGCGTGGGCGCTGTGCCTGGCGATTGGCGGCCGGCTAAGCGGGACAGCGACA
>JAJXXG010001214.1 GCA_021781255.1 Acidobacteriota bacterium | reverse complement strand
AGCCTGACCCGGCCAGGGTCGCAAAGAGCGCCTTCATGCGGTCGATGGCCCAGAAGAGATTGACGGCGGTGGGCCGTGTTGCGGCCAGGCATGCGCAGATTCTTTCGAATTCAGGCGCGAACTCACGGATCGTTGCGGCTTTGCTCCCCTTTGCGCCGAGCGCGATGCCGTAGGCCGCGGAGACGCCGATGGCCGGAGCGCCGCGCACCACCATGGTGACGATGACATCGGCCACCTGCTCGTAGGTGGTGGCGAGCACGTAGCTCTCTTCAAGCGGAAGCTTGGTCTGATCGAGAAAGCGTACGCCCTCGGCGGTCCAGGTGAGTGTGGGAATCATGTACTCCAGTGTAAACGGTGCGCCGTTTTCAGATGCCGGTCCGAAAAACCCGCCGCATGCAATGCCAAAGACACTTTGCGTGTGGCTCAAAGCGAGACAAACGGGTGCACCGCATTGGCACAGCGATTGCAGCGCATTGCGACAGAGTTTGGCTGGAAGCGCGACAGGTTGATTTGGAGTGCGGCAGAGCGGGCAGCAGGATTCTTAAAGAAAATGACTAAAGTTATTTTGGCCGGGTCCGATGAAGGGGGTGGATGCAAAGAGGCCCAGGCGGAAGTGGCAGCGGCGATCGTGGAAGGCGCGAGGCGCGGCGGAGGGGCGAAAGAGACGGCATCCGAGAAGGAGTTGATCCATGGCCCTCGGTGTATTGAACAACCTTTCGGCAGTCTACGCTGAAAACAACCTGAACAACACGAACGCCAGCTTGCAGACGGTCTTGCAGCAGTTGTCGTCGGGATCGCGCATCAACTCAGGAGCGGACGACGCGGCTGGCCTCGCGCTGGTGAACGGCCTGGCGGCCAACGCGGCGGCGCTCAAGCAGTCTGAGACCAACGCGGCAGAAGGCGTGGGGCTGCTGCAAGTGGCCGATGGCGCGCTGTCGCAGGTGACAAGCCTGCTGAAC
Source organism: Acidobacteriota bacterium (assembly GCA_021781255.1). The sequence goes on along the minus strand of JAJXXG010001214.1, from coordinate 5,678 downwards.
CGCGCCGTTGCTCTGGCCACCGAAGCCTCGAACGGAACGCTCGACAGCGCGCAGGAATCGGCGGCCAACCAGGAGTACCAGTCGATTCTTTCCGAGATCAACAACATCGGATCGACGACCACGTATAACCAGAACCAGGTGTTTACGGGTGCGCAGTCGGGGCTATCTATCTATACGGGAGACTCGTCTTCGGCCGGCTCTTCGATCGACAACTTGTATTTTGCAAAGCTGACCTCGGCCAGCGTGGGCGATGCGGGCGGCAGCGTACAACAAAGCGACGCTGGCCAGTTTATCGACCTCTCGACCGACGCGGCCGGCCCCGTGTTGAACAAGGCCGCTACGCAGAGCGACACCATCGACGGCGGCCTGGTGTTTACGATTACGAATCCCGACTCTACCACCAGCACGATTACCACGACTGCAAATACGGTCAGCGGCCTGATCGCCGAAATCAACAAAGACGGCATCCCCGGCGTGACGGCCAGTTTTACCACGGCAGCTGCAGTGGGCGACAATGCCGTGGCCGGAGGCGACACCGGCATCCTGCTAACCAATACCAACAGCAATGTGAGCGTGGCATATTCCGTAGTGGCCGCGGGACCGCCGGCGACCGTCGCGTTTGAGGACGCCACAACGGCTGAAACGCCGGCAGTATTCTTCGCCAGCACCGACGCGATTACGACCATCAACTATGTGACGGCCACGGGCGGAGACCAGACCGCGAACCTGTCAAACACGAATCTGAGCACGCAGGGCGACGCGCAAAACGCCGAGTCGGTGCTCAACGAAGCCATCACCTATGTGGCGGCGCAGGACGGCTACATCGGCGCGCAGATCAATACGCTCAACGCCATCAGCCAGGTGATGAGCACGCAACAGGAGAACGTGGTTTCAGCGCAGAACGCGGTACAGGCGACGGATTACGCCTCGGCGACTTCGAATATGTCGAAGTACGAGATTCTCAGCCAGACCGGCATCGCCGCATTGGCGCAGGCGAACAGCGTGCAGCAGGAAGTGACCAAGCTGTTGCAGTAAAGCCGGGGAATAGTGCTCTCGCTCCCGGAGGGAGCATGGAAGATAGCCCAGGGACAGGGCGGCGGCAGAGCACAAGCTTTGCCGCCCATTTTTTTGCGGAACGACGCTGGGATTCGCTGCGTGAGTGGAGAGCTTTCATCCCTGCGTCGCACCTTCGCTTGGCTTTGCTCTATGAGACGTTTTTACAGGCTGTCCACTCGATCCGGATCAGTGGCGCTGATCGTGACCAAACCGCAGTTGTCATCTGCACCGTGTTGCCATACTGCAAGTTCTTTCAACGATCTTCCCCTCATCTCTTGCCGCTGCTGCCGGCTTTCTCGTCCCATCACACTTTCTCACGAGGCCGCGGCCAGTTCAGCTACCTGCGGCATTCGCTGCGCGCCTTTACGCGGGCCGCGCTTGCGCGCGCTCATCACTTTGATGCGCTCCAGCAGCTCTTGCGAGGAACAGTTCTTCCTCGTCAGCAGCGCATCGGCCGCGTGGATCTCTCCGGATCCATAGGGTGCCCCGGCCTGCGCGTCGCTGAGCAGGATCATGGGCACATGGCCCGCCATGCGTTTCAGCCGCTCCACAAGCTGGCGTCCGCTCATCTGGGGCATGTTGGTGTCGGTCAGCACCAGGTCGATTTGCGAGGCCGAGCTAAAAATAGCAATCGCCTCCTGTCCGTTCGACGCCGATAGCACGCGATAGCCATTAGTGGCCAACATGAACTTGAGTACCGAAAGCTCTTGTTCGTTGTCGTCAACACAGAGAATTACTTTCTTGGGGCGCATAGTACGGAGATTTGCTCCTTGCTGCAATTTGTTGGGCCGCTTCCAGGCAACAAATATCCCCATCCGCTTGAGAGGCGGGTTTATGTGTCCGTAGTCCTGGCCCGGTATTTGGAAAATGGCAAACCGCGCCCGCTTCAGATCGACGGTCCGGAGTGCCCGGCGCGGATGCCCACAGCTCAAGGGCTGCAGCAACATGATCCGACCGGCAACCGGCACGAGATTCCTCGGCAGGTCAGCCCTACTTCTCGGTCAACTGTTTACCGCTTTGGCGCGTCAGTGAACTCCCCAAAAATCGCGCCGTTGAAATGTACGTAACGAATCGGAACTTTACGAGTCCCGGATGTCCGAGGGAAGAGGGAAAGACAGGCGAAGATCGGACTGAAAATCCGCGTGTAACAAGTGGAAAATCGCTAGAGCCAACGCACAGCGTCACTTGCGAAGATGAATATCTGTTGAAAGCATGTGCATCACGGCAGGAAAAGCCGTCTTTTTGCCACAAGAACGGTGCTGCCTGCCGCGCGTGTATCCCTCACCCTCACGGAATCCATTTTCTCCGGCAGGAAAAGATCGCTTGTCCCGCCGATCTCTACGCCGCAACGCGGAGGCACAAGTGACTGCAGTCGACCGCGCGCGTTGAGAGGGCTTGAAAACCTCATGCTCCACGGTGCTGCTGTTCTCTGTTTCTACGGCTCAATCAGTTGACGCGACAGCCGATTCCCGGCGCGATCGAGAAAGATTCTCATGCGCAGCGCCTCGGCTCGCTCTGCGGCCACCAGGCGCATCTGCCTGCGGATATGGTCGATATCGTCCAGCAAATCTATCTGCGCTTCGTCGTAATCGGCGTCCCGCTCCAGGCGCGCAATCCGCTCCTCGATGGTTTGCCGGAAGCGTGGACTGATCTCGAAGCCTTCTTGGGCGGCGCAGCGTGTGGTCATGGCAAGCACCTCGGACGAGAATGCCTGAGGCTGGAGATCTTCTTGTCCGCGGCCTCAAGTTTCTTCTCTTGCTGCCGATACTAACGAAGACCAGTCCTTCGCGCCAGATTACGGTGTAACGGGACTTCGGTAATGCCCTGTCTAAAAACAGGACACCGTAGAGGTGGCCGGAGGCCGGTCAAAATCAAGTCTTAATTTTCAGGCGATGGCGCGTAGTAGCCCTTGCGCACCTGCACCTTCAGGTTGTCTCCTGTATCGCCCTTGCAACCCACTGTAATGTGTCGGAACGTGCCGTCCTGCTTGGTGTTGCTGGGCGTATAACTGGCCAGGTACTGGGTGCGCAGCTCGTCTTGAATCTGCTGGAATGCCGCCTGGAGCTTGTTCCCGTTGTTGCCCACGTCGATGAGTCGGCCGCCCGTCTCGTCAGCGATCTTCTTGGCATAGCCATAGCCGAAGTAACCCTCGCCCTGGCTCCAATACAGGCCGCGGTCCGCAATCAGGATCACGTAGACAATGATATTGTTCCGCTCTGCCGCGGCAATCGCCTCGCCAATCTTGGTGCGGCTGCCCTGATCCTCGCCATCGGTCAGGATGATCATCGCCTTGCGGCCGGTCTCCTGGTTCAGTTTTTCGTTCGCGGCCAGGTCAATGGCATCATAGAGCAGCGTCCCCTTGGGGTCGCCTTGGGTGGGTACCGGCCCTCCGCCCAGGCCGGGAATGCCCGATCCACCGTTGCCGCCTGCGGTGTTGATCTCCGCCTTGTCCAGGCCGCGCGCCAGCAGGTGCGGGCTGTTGGTGAAATCCTGCAACAAGTCCACGTTCACATCGAAGGAGATCAGAAAGGCTTCGTCTTGTTTGCGAAGGACCTGTTCGAGGAACTGGCTGCCCGCCTGCTGTTCCAGGGGAAGCACCCGTTGCTGGCTGCCCGAGGTGTCAAGCAAAATGCCCAGCGTCAGCGGCTGGTTGGTCTCAGCCACAAAGCTCTTCAGGGTCTGAGGTACTTTATCTTCCTGTACCGAGCAGTTTTGCTGGTTCAGATGCGGAACCAGGTTTCCCTTGCCGTCCTTGACGGTGAAGAACAGGGCTACCAGGTTCACAGTCTGCTTGAATGTCGCAACCGGCGTTTCATCGGGCGGAGGAGCCGGTGCGTTGCTCACGGGGGACGCATCGGGCGAGGGCGCAAGCTGGCCCCATCCCGCAACCGAGAGAACGGGCAGGCCAACCAAAAGGGCGGCTATTCCAATCCGGGAAAGCATGCTGGTCCGTTAGACGAAAATAGAACCCTTGGGAAAGCATACCGCGACTCTCTACTGATCGGCAGGCAACCTGCGCCCCTCCGCCGCGTCTGATACTCTGTGTGGTGTGGGCCTGTTTTGCGGCTTTCGATACGCTCGAAAGTATGCGCAGAAGGGCTGGTGTCTCTTATGAACTTTTGAGCGTGCCACAAGGTTCATCGCTCGCTCAAAGGAGGAAGAAATCGCGGTGAAAGCAGGATCGAGCGGCATCGCGCTGGCGGCGCTTTTGAGTGTGGGGTTGGTTTTGGCTTCGGCGGCTCTGGCCCAGCAGCAACAACCCGCTGTGCCCGATGCGCCTACGCCGCAAGCGCCGCCCAAGCTGCCGGGCGTTGAGGGTCCCATCATACCCGGAAGCGGCGCTATAGCTGGGCCATCCGGTCCCAACTCGTCCTCTGCTACCGGCCAACCACAAGCGCAGCCGGCTCCTCCGCCCGCTCCTCCCAGCCAGCCAGCCATGGTTCAGCAGCAGGAGCAGACCACCCCGCCCGAACAAGGCAACGCCGCGGCCGCCCGCTTCGTCGTCCAGGTCAACTTCGTCGAGGTTCCAGTCACGGTCAAGGACTCCAAAGGGAATCTCGTGGCCGGCCTCACCTGGCGCGACTTTACGGTCTATGAGAACAATGTCCGCCAGCAATTGCGCCTCTTCAGCGTGGATCCGAGACCGCTTTCCATTGCCTTTGTCATCGACCAGACCTTGCCCTCGAACGTCATGCGGCAGGTGAATGAATCACTGGGCGCCATTCAGGGCGCGCTTGCGCCCTATGACGAGGCCGCGGTCTTTACCTACACCAACGGCGCCAAGGAATGGACCGGTTTTACCGGCGCGCAGGGCTCCCGCTTACCCGCAGTGCTGTCGCTGGCCCAGGCCACCGGCAGCGACCCCATGGTGCCGGTTAATAGCGGTCCGATGGCAGGCTGCAGCATCCGCGAGAACGGCAACTGCGTCGATCCCAACCTGCAGCCAGGCCGCTCCACCGGCAACGACACGTTTATCACTATCCCTAAAGAGATTCACACCCTGAACGACGCTATTTTGGCGGCAGCCAGAGAGCTTTCAACGCGCCCCAAAGAGCGCCTGCGCATCATCTACGTGGTCTCCGACGGAAAAGAGTATGGCAGCAAGGCCACATGGAAAGAAGTGGTGCGCTACCTGCAAACCAATAAGATCTCCGTCTACGCCACCCTCGTGGGTGACTCTGCCCATTGGGGCGAGGGGTGGCTTGACCGCTTCCACCTGCCCTTCACCATGTACGACAACATCCTGTACAAATACGTCGCCAACACGGGCGGCGATATGTACGCCGAAGGCGGCGTGAACGGGATTGAGAAGAGCTACGAAAAGATTGCCGTTGAGGCCCGCACCCAATACACGCTGGGCTACCTGAGCCACGAATCCATCTACGACGGCAAATACCGGAGCATCAACGTGGTAGTCAACCGGCCTAACGTGGTGGTTACCGCCAAGCCCGGCTACTATCCCTCTTCGCAGGACTACAAATAAGCGTGAACGCATCCTCCGCTTCAAAAACTTGAACGGCCTGTGCAATCGCACAGGCCGTTCAGACTGCTGACGAACCCCATCATTTTTTGGTGGGGTTTGTTTTTTGCGGTCGGTTTATGGGATGAAGAGTAAGGTCGCG
>JAJXXG010000751.1 GCA_021781255.1 Acidobacteriota bacterium | reverse complement strand
CAGCATCTGCCCGAAGATCACATCCACCACCGGGCGATAAGCATCGTCGATCGCGTCGTCGACCGCGACATACGAATCGCAGTACGGCGCAATCTCCGCCCGGGTCGCCGCTGTTCCCACCGCCACTCTTTCGCCGGCGATTCCCTTCTCCCCAATCTCGCGCAGTAGGTCGCTGGCATACCTAGCGCGACGCTCATCGCCGGATACAAAACACACAAACAGCGTCTGCGTATCCAGCGCCGCCATCGGCCCATGGCGCAGTCCCAGCACCGTCTCCGACATTGCTTGCACCTGCCCAGCCGTCATCTCCAGAACCTTCAACGCGGACTCCTTCGCTACGCTCGCCAGCGCTCCCGTCCCCACAAAACACACCCGGGAAAATCCTCGCTGCGCAATCCGCTCCGCCTCCGCCTCTGCGCGAAGCAGTTGCTCCCCAGCTCTCACCAGCTTCGCCAGCACCTCCGTGTATGCCTCGATGGACCATGCGTTCGCGATGCACTGTCCCATCACTACCATGTTGGTAAACGAACTCGTCATCGCCAGACTGCGATCGTTTACGGCATCATCCAGCACTACCACACAAGCCCGTTGTGACCCCTTGCAGATCTCCGTCATCCGCGCCCGCGCATTGCAGGTCACGACAAGATGCACGACCCCGGGGTACAGTTGAAGGGCCTGTTCCAGTACCGCCACCCCCTCTGGAGAATCCCCCGACCGTGAAAACGAGATCCAGAGATATCTCCGCCCCGGAACCACATATTCTTCCAGGTTGGGCAACAGGTCCGTGCTTGCCACCGTCGAAACCTCGCAGCACCACTTCTGCCGCAGCAGCAACTCCAGTGCCTGGCCAATGTAATCCGACGTCCCCGCCCCGATCAGCATCACTACCGGCCGCTGCTCCAGCGACTCCCGTACTCCCGCCGCATCCAGAAACTCGCAGATCCGCTCCTGGTGCTTCTCAAATATCTTCAGGGTGGTCTTCCATGTCTCGGGCTGCTGGGCAATCTCCCGGGGAGTAAAGAAGAGCCCGCGCACCTTTTGTTCTTCTTCCGGCAACTCAGCAATACTCGACAGGGATGTCACATCATGCTCCTCTCTCGCTCAAACTCATCCGAATAAATCTAAAGAAATACTAAAACTAATCAATAGTAACCACTATACTCATTTTTACGCAATAAAACAATATGATACCTTCTATGGATACCCACCTCTCCAGCACGCTCGCTAAACCCCTCGACCTCACCATCGCAGGCGAAACCAACCTTGACCTTATCCTCTACGGTCTGCCCGAACAGATGCCCACGGAGCGGGAGCTGCTCGGCTCCGGATTCACTACCACGCTCGGTGGCTCATCCTCCATCCTGGCCCACAATCTCTCGGTACTCGGCGTCCGCGTTGGATTCATCTCTCAGGTCGGCAGCGACGAGATGGGAGAGATCGCGCTTGCGCGTCTCGACGAAGCCGGGGTTAATTGCACCCGCATCAAGCTCCGCGCCGACATCGGCACCGGCGTTACTGTACTTCTCCCTCACGGACGCCGCCGCCACATCCTGACCTACCCCGGGGCGATGGCCCACATGACCGTTGACGATCTCGACCTAGACTATCTCCACTCCTCCCGCCACTTTCATCTCTCCTCCCTCTTCCTCCAGACCGCCCTCCACCCCGGCCTTCCCCAACTCTTCGCTGACCTCAAGCGGGCAGGTCTCACCCTCTCGCTGGACACCAACGACGACCCCACGGGCGAATGGGGAGGCGTCCTCGAGGAACTCCTCGACACGATTGATCTCCTTCTGCCCAACGCAGATGAAATCATGAAAATAGCAGGAAGGCTCACCCTCGAGCAATCCCTCGACGCTCTCTCTGCGCGCGTCCCCCTCATCGTCGTCAAGTGTGGATCCCGTGGTGCAGTCGTGCAACGCGGAAGCCAGCGCGACTGGGTCGCTCCGGTTCTTGTGGATCGCGGTGCCCTCGTCGACACCATCGGTGCGGGCGATAGTTTCAACGCAGGCTTCCTTCGCGCCTACCTCAACGGCCAGGACCCGCTGCGCGCTGCTGCCGTCGGCAACATCACCGGCGCGCTTTCAACCCTCCGCTCAGGGGGCACTGAGGCCTACCGTGACACAGCACTCCGCAACGACTTCCTCCGCCAACGTTCCATCATCTGACAAAGAAAGGCTTTATCTCACCTTCATGCAACAGCGATCTCAGCAATTTGCAAGTGACAATTATGCGGGCGTATGCCCGGAGGCGTTCGCGGCGATGGATGAGGCCAATCGCGGCCACGAGCCCGCATATGGCGGCGACTCCTGGACCGCGCGCGCGGCGGACGCGTTTCGAACGTTGTTCGAAGCCAGCTGCGAGGTTTACTTCGCCTTCAATGGGACGGCAGCCAACTCACTCGCACTGGCCTCTATGTGCCAGAGCTATCACAGCGTCATCTGCTCGGAAGCGGCGCATGTCGAGACCGACGAGTGCGGCGCGCCGGAGTTTTTCTCCAACGGCTCCAAGCTGCTGGTGGCTCCTTCGACAAACGGCAAGCTGACACCGGAGTCCATCCTCACTGTTGCGCTCAAGCGCAGCGACATCCACTATCCCAAGCCACGCGTGGTGACCATCACGCAGCCCACGGAGACTGGCGAGTTGTATGCGCTCGAAGAGATTAGGGCGATTGCGGACACTTGCCGGGAACTGGGTCTCAAGCTGCACATGGATGGCGCGCGCTTTGCCAACGCCTGTGCATCGCTAGGCTGTAGGCCAGCAGAGATGACCTGGAGGTCGGGCGTGGACGTGCTGTGCTTCGGCGGAACGAAGAACGGTATGGCGGTGGGTGAAGCGGTGATCTTTTTCGATACGAAGCTCGCAGAGGACTTTGATTATCGCTGCAAGCAGGCCGGACAACTAGCCTCGAAGATGCGCTTTCTTGCAGCGCCCTGGGTCCGCATGCTGGAGAGCGGCGCGTGGCTGCGCTATGCGGTGCACGCCAATACGGCCGCCAAGGAGTTTGCCGGCAGGGTCGGTGGCCTGCCGCACGTCGAGTTGATGTTCAGGGTGGAGGCCAACGCGGTCTTCCTGAAGCTGCCGCTGACCGTAGCGGAGCGACTGCGTGCACGCGGATGGATGTTCTATACCTTCATCGGAGGCGGCGCGCGCTTTATGTTCGCGTGGGATGCAGAGCCCGGGCGCGTGGACGCGCTGGTCAACGACCTGCAGGAGATTTGCTCGAGTCCAGACGGTCTTTCCTCATGACTGTGGTGCGGTGGCGTGTTGATGTGCCACCGCACCACAGTTGAACCAAACGTACGAAAGCTTAGAGCCCCCGCGCGTGCACCCCTCCCGACGCTTTGTCAGTGTCTGCGCCGGTGGGCTTCATCTCCAGCGTCAGCACTTCGAAGGGTGCCAGCTGAAAGGTGTGCGGCAGGCCGGCATTCAGTCGGAAGGCGGCACGTGCAGCATCTTCTTTCCATGGGCTCCTGGCCAGGTACGAATAGGCTGCGCCAGCAGGGAGTTGGAAGACATCCGCAAGCTTCACGCTGATGGCCTGCGCCTTGTCGCTGGGGTTGCGCAGGGTAAGAATGCCTTTGTGCGGTGACCATGAGGCCCATCCGTACACCTGGAGCCAGGCAGGATCGCCACCCACCCAGTGCGTGTCTTTCAGGGTGTCGGCGTTGGCACGCGACCACTTCGCTGCCTCGGCTAGATCGTCCCAGTTCTGCTGCGTGAGCAGTGACGGAGTGATGTACATCTCCTGTAGTTGCGTGCCCGTGCCGAAGTAGGAACGCACTTCATTGCGGAAGTCGTTACCCGGATCGGTATTCAAGCTTTTGTTGTAGTGGGCGTAGATGATGCCGTGTAGCATCAGCGAATTGAGCGGATACAGTGGCCCGTTCTGCACGACGCCCTCGTAGGTGTCCGCGTCGCGATAGGTGATCCAGCGCTCGCGTTTGGTGCCGACACCGGCGAGGCTGTCGTCCCAACCGCCCCGCCAGATCGTGTCCGAGTGCATCAGCCAGAAGGGCGAGGGCCACGTCCCGGTGCTCAGGTTGATGAAGATGTCTGGTTTCACCGCGCGGATATCCGCTATGAGGTGGATCATCGCGTCGAAGTCGCTGTCGAATCGGCTGCCCATAGTGACTGAGTTCACATTGCCCGTGCCATCGAACTTGAACTGGTTTACGCCGTACTGCTTCACCATGTTCAGCGCAACGTCGCGAAAGGCGTCGTAATACATCGGGCCGGAAAGCGCGTAGCCTCCGGCGACAATCTCATAGCCCTCGCTCTTGCCATAGGCGAGGCGTTCCTGTTGCGGCTTGGAGTACCCTCCCCACGGCGACATCCACACACCCGGATCGGCGCCATATTTTCCCGCGGCCTGCCGGACCTTGGTGAAGCCGTCCGGGAAGCCGCTGTTGAACTGCCAGAGAGAGTGGTGGTTGTCCCAGCCATCGTCGAAGAGGAAGGAGTCGAGCGTCACGCCGCGCTTCTCGGTGAGTTCGCGGCCAAAGACGTTGATGCGATCCAGTGCGCCAGCCTCATCGTAGGGAGTGAAGTAGCCGAGGTCATACCAGGAGTTGTAGTGCAGGAAGGTGCGATAGGGGTGGGCACGCTCACGCTCGATGTAAGCCAGGAAGTCTCGCCGCATCTCTCCGCCACGCGTCACGCCAATCACGCTGGAGTAGGTGATGGAGTGATTTGCTTGCAGAGGAAGATCGCGCTCAATCCATGCGGTTGCATTCCCGGCCGTCACCTTGCTGATCGACATGGGGTGCTCAAAGCCGAGAAAGAGGTTTCCTGCGACAATCGGCGAACCCTCCACCGAACCAACAACGGCTGCGTCCTTCAGAGGCACGTCGATCATCTCTACACGGCTGATGGGTTGGTCCTTGTCCCCGGCCGTGATAGTGACTACCTGTCGCAGATAGTTTGAACCGTCACGCAGCACTACAGCCCACGTGCCCGCAAGGGACCCGTCCGCGGTCTTCCACGGAAGCTCTATTGAGACACCGGAAAAGCGCTCGGCGAGGCACGAGGCATCCGGTGCTACCGTCAGCATCTTGCGCTGGGGTGGACCGGCGAGTTGCACATCCGATGCATCGAAAATGGTGCCGTTCTTAAGCAGGATGGAAAAGGGCGCAAGTACGAAGCTGGAAAGGGGAGGGAGCTTGTTGGTGATGCTGAGCGTGCCCAGATGGCCTCCGGCAGCAGACCACTTGGCCGTGAGCACTGTGTTGCCCAGATCAAAATGCGAGGCCGATACCGTGGCGCTAGCGTGGCCCGGTTCAAGCCGGAGCGATTCGGCGGAGGCCCGAGCCTCGATGACCACGAGGAGGAGTAGTGCGCAGGAGAAGAGGCGGATGCACCCCATAGAGGTAGTCTTCCTTTCCAATATCAATGTGTGGACTACCATATCGCCTTCCATTATTCATGTAAAGAGAATTATAAGATCACAAACGAAATATACTTCTACACGCTAGCCTCTGGAGTGTAGACATTTATGTATTCATTACAATAGACTTATGTGCTTTAATAGCCGACGCTTTGGCGGCCGGGACATTTCCGGCCTGCTCTTACGTTCGTAATGGAGTTGATCGTGGAGGTCGCCGAGCGGAAGCATGCTGGCGATCGCCTGGTTGGCAGGTTTGGCCGGAAAGCCCACTAGAATGATCATGCTGTCTTTGGATTGGAGTATGTCGGAGTAGGGCTGACTTGATTGCACTAGCAATACGCTTTAATTATTTTTTAATTGCTTGACTTTCGTTATGTATCCTCTTAGGCTACGAATCACTTATTCGTATCACTTGGAGGCTCGCTATGAGGTGTTCCTGGACTCGAGAATTTCTGGTTGTCGCAATCTTCGTTACGATGATGTTCGCCCCCCGCCTCCGTGCGCAGGAGTATCGCGCCAAGATCACGGGAACAGTCACTGACTCATCCAAGGCGGTGGTCCCGAACGCGACGATTGAGATTCACGATCTCGATACGGGCGAGATCACCGCGGTGAAGACCAATAGGGAGGGTATCTACTCGGTGCCGTACCTTCACCCCGGCCAACGGTATGACGTCTCAGCGAAGGCTCCGGGCTTCAATACGGAGAGCTATCCGCCGACGACGCTGAGTATCGCCCAGATTTTGACGGCGAACTTCACGCTGCATGTTGGTGCGGCCACGCAGGAGGTCACGGTTACCAGTGAAAACTACAAGGTGGCCCTGGATACGGAGTCCGCCGACCGCGGCACGCTGATCGACAATAAAACCATTACGCAGATGCCATTGAATGGGCGCAATCCGCTCTCGATGCTGGACTATGTTCCGGGCGTGACGAACGAGGCTGGTCCTGGTCTGGAGACCACGCCGAACAACATGTACAACATCTCGTTCTTCACCTTCAACGGCAACCCGACACAGAACACCGAGTACCTGATCGACGGCATGCCGGACAACAGCAATCCTTGGTACTCGAGCGGTCCATCCACAGTTCCGTCCGTGGACGCCATGCAGGAGTTCAAGGTCATTACGAGCCCCTACGACGCCAGTTACGGGCACAGTGCTAGTGGCATTGTCGACATGGGATTGAAGTCGGGAACGAACAGCCTGCGTGGCTCGGTCTACGAGTTCGCCAAGCGCGGTTACATGGATGCG
>JAJXXG010000627.1 GCA_021781255.1 Acidobacteriota bacterium | reverse complement strand
TGGGCAGGGGTCAGGCGCGGCTTGCCGTCGACCATGGCGCGCATCTCGTAAAGGTCCACCTCGCAGCCCAGCCGCGCCGCCGTCAGCGCCGCCTCTGGCCCGGCCAGGCCGCCGCCAATCACTCGAATCCTCAATGCGCCGCCCCCGTCCGGTCCTTTTCCGCGTCCCCGTGCCCTGCCCCTTCGCGCTGCTGGCGCATCGGTGCGCGTTCCCGGTCCTCGTCCGGCTGGGCCAGCCGCCGTATGGCCTCGCCATTCAGCCGCACGTTGCGCCATTCGTCCAGAAACTCGGCGCCCATGGCGCGATAAAAATCAATCGCCGGCGTGTTCCAGTCCAGCACCTCCCATTGCAGGCGCTGGCAGCCCTTTTCCAGCGCAAGCGCGGCCACGGCCTTCAGCAGCGCCCTGCCAATGCCCCGGCCGCGCAGCTCGGGCAGCACGAATAGATCCTCGAGGTAAATCCCGGGGCGGCCCATCCATGTGGAGTAGTTATAGAAAAACAAGGCGAACCCGGCTGGCTGGCCATCGAACTCGGCCATCAGGCAGGAATAAAACGGATTGGTTCCGAATCCGTCACGCAACAGGCCCTCTTCGGTGGCCACTACGGCATCCGGCGCCCGCTCATAAGCAGCCAGGGCGCGAATAAAGGCCAGGATCTGCGGAACATCCGCCCGGGTGGCGCTGCGAATCACTGCTGGCATACTTGAATTTTAGTATGTGACGCAGTTCACACCCCAATCCGCTCGCGCCCTGGCGGCCGGTTGAAACCCGGCAGTAGGCGACAAAATGGGACAGGGAAGCCAACCCGTACAAATTCTAAACGCTGGTTTAGATTTGTACATGCATTCAATGACTCCCTATTTGCCCAGTAAGTATCCACCGGCAGAGCCGGTGGCTTTACGGTTGCTGGCCCCTCAAAGGGGCCTTTTCGCAACCGTCCGAAGCAAAAGCAAGAACAAAAGCAAAAGCCTCGTACTGCTGTCTTCCACTGCCGCAGCACAGACAATTCGAGGGAGGACATACTCCCGGAATTCTCAAAGTTCTACTGCCACCCCGGCAGAGCCGGGGGATCTCCCTTTTGGATTAGCATGGAACAGAATCTTGCTCAGTTCTTGGGCTTCGAAGTACTTAGCGGGAACATTTCGACTTCGTACATTGCCTCATCGCTATCGACGGGCGTAAGAAGCAAATTGCCGCCGGATATGTATCGCGAACGAAAATAATAGACGTTTCCGGCTTCTGCGGTAAAGTGGGCCAACTCTACCGGGTTTCCGAGCATTTCGGACTCCAAATTCATGCAGACATGATGTTCTCCCGGCCCCAGGAATGCAGAAACATAGGAATTGTCCTTAACTGCGCCAACCCATGCCCCATCTACGCCAACGCGACCGATTACATGCACACCAATGCCGAATTTACGAACGCCAAAATCTTGGATAAAAACGACGAGCGCCTTTCCCGGCTCCGCTTTTGGCAGAGCAGCATGAGACTTGTTGAGCGTCACTCGAAAGCCGGCATTTTCAGGTCCGCAGGCCGATGAAGGAACTTGAGCCAATGCGGATGCCGTAAATAGAAATGCGACAAAAATCACTCTCATCATGGTGTTTTCTCAAATTCCCTCTGGCAACAAGGAGCCATCCGAATTGCCCATTTGGCTACTGGCTAGGCAAAGAATTCGATCAAGGAAAGCGCATCTATCGTTCATATATCACACTCGTGCCTGCACCGCTCTCGGCGAGATAAACGACTGGCACATAGTAAGGCATTGAGGTTGGAACGGACGTGGAAACGGTTATCGGACGAGGCAAGCTGTCTCCCTTTACGCGCATGCCTACAAGGATGTATCCAACTGCGTCGTTGCCGCAGAATGCGCTAATGAAATAACCTTCGTCCGCAAGAGTCGTTGTCGCAGAAGCAACATTGCTTGGGGTCGCGATGACTGTTTGGGCTTCGTAAAGAGTTGTTGTGTCACCCTGCCAGCCATAGGAAATCACGACCGCATTTCCCGATGCGTCATCGAATGTCACAGCCGTTACAACCCGGCATGCGGTTCCGTCCGCTGCCACAGTAGCTTGAAGTTGCGATGGCGGAACCAAATCCATCTTGTAGTCGAACCCTCCGGCCTGCGTCGTCTGTACCCAGGCCACACCGATGGCGTCGCATGCAGGTTCAAGGTCGATGGAATCGATTACGACATTCGGAGCAGCTACCGATTCCAGATAGGATGCGTACGATGTGTAGTTCGTGTTGTCCCATTGATAGTACATGTCCAGGCCGGTCGTGCTTGGCGGCAGAAATAGAATATTGGCTTCCCATGTGCAATCCTTTTCACGGACCCAACTCGATCCTATTTCGAGGGGAGTGCCTAAGGCGTCATTCACAGATTCCTCCGTCACGCCAAGGTACACTGCTTCTACACCGTAGATCATCATAGATTCCACAAAGGCGTGCCCGAGTTGCTCTTTGATGGCCAGCAGATGCGCCCCACGATGGAGCAGGTTCGTCGCTAACCGTGCCTCAATCAATGCGGGTACCCCTCACATATCCGTGTCCCGGGCGGTGCAGTATCTGAAGGGGAAGAGTGGACATAAACTGCTGGCCGAATTCGCACAACCGCGGAAACGGCAGATCGAAGCACAAAGCCCACCCCTGGAGCCGAATAACGATTTCACCTGGTGTAATCGGCCGTATGGCCGATCAATCCGGCTTCCAGCCGTAACCGAAGCCACCGCGGTAGGCCGGTGAAGTATTCACTATGTGAACTGGGCAAACGCACCCTACAATCAAAGTCAGCAAATATGGCAAAGGAAGAGCAGCAGGGGCTGAAGCCCGGCTCAATCTGCGAGCTTGACCGGCCCGGCCTGAAGCCGTGCCCTTGTTACAAAGCCCCCAAACTGAATGTTTCAACAGCGTGCAGGGACGTGCTATCGTAACTCCTCGCGTCGAAAAATCATGGTGCGTTTGCCCTGCCTATGTGACGCAGTTCACACCCGAATCCGCTCGCGGACGGCTACCATAGTATGGTTACCGGTGCTACGCGCGGCCAGGGGGCAGCGCAGCGTTATTTTGTGGGCAGTCTATGCCGCCGCCGGGCCAAGGGACGGCGCGGTCCTCTTCAGCGCTCCGGCGCATGCTCGCTTGCGCTCCTCTTGTGCTGAGTGAGGGGTTGGATTTAACGTGGATTTTGCCTGCAAAATGCGCATGTGCAGATGGATGTCCTTTGCCGCGCTCGAGGCTTTTTTGAATTTTTTGGAGCCCGCGGGCAGTTTGCTGCCTGCCGCTCTCAAGGAGAAAACATGAAACGCACTCTTTCACTGTGGCTGGGTCTGGCCGTTGCGGCGGTTTTGTCGCTGGCGCTCCTGCCTGCGCACGCACAGCAAGCTGCCAATACGGGCAAGGTTCACGGCCAGGTCATCAATCCTACCGGCCAGGCCCAGTCCAGCGGTTCGGTGAGCCTTTCCACCGACGGCGGCACCACCCTGAAGTTCACCTTCCCCGTGGATGGCGCCGGCAACTTCACCGGCGAAGCGCCCCAGGGAACCTACATGATCATTTACCGCGCAGCCGATACGCCGGCCGGCCAGATGGTCGACTCGATTCGCGGCGTCAAGGTGATCGCCGGGCAGGATATCGAGCAGAACCTCGACATGTCCCGCCAGGAATACATTGACAAGATGACGCCCGACCAGCGCAAGCAGCTGGAGGAGTTGAAGAAGAACAACGCTGCCGCCTTGAAGGCCAATGCCGTCATCAGCCAGCTCAACAATGATCTGAAGACCGTCAACCAGGACCAGAAGGACATTGACGGCGCCATGGCGACGGCGGAGAAGACGCTGGGGCCCACCGCATCCAAGGCCGATCTTACCGCCAAGGTGGAGGAGATCAAGACGGCCAAGTACAACGAAATTGTGAGCCTGATGACCAAGGACACCGGCATCAAGCCCGATGAGGCGCTGATGTGGGCCGAACTGGGCTACGGTCAGGCCGGCCTCAAGCAGTTCGACGATGCTACCACCTCTTACAAGAAGGCAGTGGATCTGGAAACCGCCTCCAAGAAGCCGCGTCCGGCCGTCATCGGCCAGTCGCAGTCTGGTCTGGGCGAGATCTACGCGCGCCAGGGCAAGGTTCCCGATGCCAATACCGCCTTTGACGCGGCCGCCAAGGCCAACCCCGCCGGCGCGCAGCTCTACCTGAACAATCAGGCCATCATCTTCTTCCAGCAGAACAACGCCCAGGCCCAGGTAGCCGCGGCCGACGAAGCCATCAAGGCCGCCCCCAATCCGAATGACCCGAGCCTCGCGGTGCTCTACTACGTCAAGGGCCAGGGCCTGGTGCAGAACGCGACCATCGATCCCAAGACCCACCGCATCGTTCTGCCGCCCGACTGCACTTCGGCCTACCAGACCTACCTGCAGCTGGCCCCCAACGGACAGTTCGCCGGGGAAGTCACGGGCATCCTGCAGCAGGCCGGCGAGAAGATCAACACCACCTTCAAGGCCGGAAAGAAGTAAGCCGGCCGAACGCTGCACCAATCCAAGGGCGTCCGCCATCGCGGACGCCCTTTGTGTTCTATCGTGGGACGGCATTTCTCCACGCCGCCTCGCGCCTTCTACAATCCACTGCATGGTTGTCTCCTCCACTGGCCCGCTGCCGAGCTACGCCGAGGCCGCGGCTTTTGTGGCCGCGCGCGCACGGCGCCTGGCCGCGAAAAAGCCCGCCGGCGAACGCGTGAAGCTCGTCCGCGCCGCCGGACGCGTGCTGGCTGAGACTCTCCGCGCCGATCGCGATCAACCGCCCTTTGCCCGCTCCACGCGCGACGGATACGCCTGCCGCGCGGCAGAGGCCAGCGCGCACAGGCCGCTCTCACTGAAGGGCGCAACCCGTGCCGGCGAAGTGCCTTCAGGACCGCTCGTCCATGGCTCGGTGTGGGAGATCATGACCGGCGCGCCGGTCCTTCGCGGCGCCGACGCCGTCATGATGCTGGAGCAGGTTGAGGCCGCGCGCCACGCCGGCGCGCCCACCATTCGCCTGCTGCCGCAGCACACGATCGCACCCGGTGACAATGTGGTGCCACGCGGGGCCGAGGCGCGCAAGGGCCAGGCGCTGCTGCCCGCCGGCACGCTCATGGGCCCAGCGCAGATTGCCCTGGCCGCATCCTGCGGCCGCACCGAGCTGACTGTCTACGCCCGGCCGCGCGTGGCCATTCTTTCCACCGGAGACGAACTGGCGCCCATCGCCGCCGCGCCCGGGCCGGGACAGATCCGCAACTCCTCGAGCGCCATGCTGGCCGCCATGGTGGTTGCCGGCGGCGGCGAGCCCTGGATTCTGCCCATCGCGCGCGACACGGACCGCTCTCTCAATGCTGCGCTCAGCCGCGCCGCCGCGGCCGATCTGCTGCTCATCACGGGCGGAGTCTCGGCGGGAAAATTCGACCTCGTCGAGCCCGCGCTGGCCCGCCTCGGCGCTCGCTTCCACTTCACTGGCGTGCGCATCCAGCCCGGCAAGCCAGTGGTATTCGGAGAGCTGTCGCGACCCGCCACGCATCCAGTCCACAGCCATGCGAAGTGCTGGTTGTTCGGACTGCCCGGCAACCCGGTCTCCTCTGCCGTCACGTTTCAGCTCTTTGCCGCGCCTGTTCTGGCCGCGCTGGCCGGCCGCATCGATCGTGGGCCGCGCTTCGCCCTGGCCCAACTGTCCGCCCCCGTGAAAACCAAGCCCGGCCTGACGCGCTTTCTGCCCGCCGCCTGCACCTTTACCGGCCCCGTGCCCAAGGTTGCGCTGGTCCCCTGGCATGGCTCGGGCGATCTAGCCGCCACGGCGCGGGCCAACTGCTACCTCGTCGTGCCGGAGGATGCCGGAGCACTCGAGGCGGGCGCAACCGTCAATATTCTTCTTTTCTGAGAGCTTTCATGTCTGACTCCTCCCACCTTTCGCACTACGATGCCGCCGGCCAGGCCTCCATGGTCGACGTCGGCGCCAAGCAGCCCACGCGCCGCACCGCAACCGCCTCGGCCTTCGTTGCTCTCTCAGCAGCCGTGCTGGCCGCGCTGCCTTCGAACCCCAAGGGCAATCCCCTGGAAGTGGCACGCATTGCCGGCATCCAGGCCGCCAAGCGCGCCTCCGAACTCATCCCCATGTGCCATCCGCTGGCGCTCACGCACGTTGACGTCCGGACCGAACTCGCCGCGGACGGCGTGCGCATCACGGCCACGGCTGCCACCGTCGGCCCTACTGGCGTGGAGATGGAAGCCCTTACCGCGGCGGCCGTCGCGGCGCTCACGGTCTATGACATGACCAAGGCTCTCGACAAGGCCATCGTCATTCGCGAAATCCGGCTCGAATCCAAGACCGGCGGCAAGAGCGGCGACTTCAAGCGCAGCACGGCGTAAGGGGCACAGCCGCAAAAAACGGATGTTGATCCTTCAAGCGCCGCTGCGGCTACTCCGCGTGGAACACCACATCAAACAAGAGCAGGCTCGCCGTGGTGAAGATGATGTCGTAGCCGACCAGCATCTTGATCCAGAGCGACGGGTCGCTTTCGCCGGTGAGGATGGCGGTGGTGGCCTGCACCATGGCCAGCAGCGCGGGGATGAAGATGGGAAACAGAATCAGCGAAAGGAGCAGCTCGCGATTGCGGCTGC
>JAJXXG010000659.1 GCA_021781255.1 Acidobacteriota bacterium | reverse complement strand
GAACGCACAAGGATGGGATCGCTGATGGACTCTGGATTGAAAATCAGATTGCCGCGCACAATGTCATGAAAGCGCAGCGGCTTGGTGCCCATCTTCAGCCGAACCGCAAAAGGCTTGCCCTCATCCAGATTCCGCTTGAGCAGCTTGGAGGGCATGCTGCGGCACTTGCCGGAGTAGACCTGAGGCTTCTTGTGCGCCACAGCACGCTGCCTCTCGGCTTCCAGCTCTTCCGGCGTGCAGAAGCAGCGATAGGCCTTGTCCTCTGAAAGGAGCTGCTCGGTGTGTTTGGCGTAAATCTCCAGCCGCTTGGACTGACGATAGGGGCCAAACGCCCCGGTCTCTGGAATTCCGGGACCGTTCGCTCCCTCATCCCAGTTCAGACCCAGCCACTTCAGGTCCTCGACCAACTGCCCCTCATAGCGCGCCTCGGACCTCTCCACGTCGGTGTCCTCAATGCGGAGGATGAACTCCCCGCCATGCTGGCGCGCAAACAGCCAGTTGAACAAAGCAGTCCGCGCGTTGCCCACGTGGAGGAGGCCCGTAGGGGAGGGAGCAAAACGGACGCGTACTTTGTTTGAGTTCATAACTCGCTCGATGATAAATCTTGCGAACCGTAGTGGGGGAAACGAAAGTTTGGTCTTTTCTGCCTTTTACGGTACCTGCGATTATTGACGGTCGTCTGTTGAGTATTCACCTGACACTGCCTTTGCGCCAGCGGCCTGATGTGGCACAGTTAGGGCATGTCGTGTTTGGACAGGCAATTCCCATCTATGAGCACGTTTCGCTGGAGGCTTCTGATGTTTCGTTCGGCTCGTCTTCCTTTGGCTGCTTTGCTGCTTGTCCTACCGCCAGCCTCCGCGCTCCTGTACGCTGCGCCGGCTACCGACTCCATCGCCGCCAAGGTGTCTGGCATGCACCACATGGATGGCTATTTCCCGCTTGACTGGGATTCGAAGAACGGCAAACTCTATCTTCAAATCCCGCACCTCGATCAAGATTTTCTGTTGATTGACCAGTTGCCTTACGGCATAGGCTCCAATGACATTGGCCTGGACCGCGGTCAGCTTGGCCCTGGCCGCGTGGTCCACTTCTCGCGCATGGGCGGCAAGATTCTGCTCATCCAGCCGAACCTGGAATACCGCTCCTCCGCGACCAGCGCTGCAGAGCGCCTCGCCGTCAGGCAGTCTTTTGCTGAGTCAGTCTTGTGGGGTTTTCCGATTGTCGCCGAGCACGATGGCAGCGTTCTTGTAGACGCGACAGATTTCTTTCTGCGCGACGCGCACCATGTGGCCGAGACTTTGAAGTCCGCCGGGCAAGGTACCTACAAGCTGGACCTGAGCCGCAGCGCGCTGGCGATGGACAACACCAGGGACTTCCCGAAAAACACCGAAGTCGAGGCGATGCTGACCTTCAGCAACGCAGACCCCGAGCACAGCCGGCTGGTGGCCTCTGTCACACCCGACGCGCATGATGTCACAGTGCGCGAACACACCTCGATGATTGAATTGCCCGGCCCCGGCTACATGCCGCGCCCTGCTGATCCGCGCGCTGGATTCTTTTCGATCGACTATCGTGATTACTCCGCGCCGCTCGGCCAGCCGCTTGACCAACACTTCATCATCCGCCACCGGCTCATCAAGAAAGACCCCAACGCCGCCGTCAGCGAGCCCGTGAAGCCCATCATCTACTACGTCGATCGTGGCGCGCCGGAGCCTATCCGGTCCGCGCTGGTGGAGGGTGCAAGCTGGTGGGAGAAGGCTTTTGAGGCAGCGGGCTTTAAAAATGCCTTCGAGGTCAAGGTACTGCCCAAAGGCGCTGACCCCATGGACATTCGCTACAACATGATCCAGTGGGTCCATCGCTCCACCCGCGGCTGGAGCTATGGCGCGTCAGTCGTCGATCCGCGCACCGGTGAAATCATCAAGGGCAATGTGACCCTTGGCAGCCTGCGTTCTCGGCAGGACTACATGATTGCCGAGGCGCTGCTCGCACCTTACATGGAAGGCAAGCCGATTCCCAAGGACATGCTCCAGATGGTGCTGGCCCGCACGCGCCAGCTTGCCGCGCATGAGACCGGCCACACACTTGGCCTCCAGCACAACTTCGCCGCATCGTCCATCGCACAGGGCGAATCGGTGATGGACTATCCACAGCCTCTGGTCACACTCGACGCAAGCGGCAAGCCGACTCTGTCGCACGCGTATGCAGTCGGCGTGGGACCGTGGGACATTGCCGCCATCCGCTATGGCTACACGCAATTCGCGCCGGGAACGAACGTGCACAAGGCGCTCAACGCGATTCTTGAGCAGGATCAGAAGGAAGGCCTGCGCTACCTCAGCGATGCCGATGCGCGCCCGCTGGGCAGTGCCAGCCCTTACGCGAACCTGTGGGACAACGGTCCTGATGCACCCGACGAGTTGCTGAGGCTGATGACCGTGCGCAAGGCCGCGTTGGCCCGCTTCGGTCCGGACGCCATACAGCCCGGCCAGCCGATGGCCCAGCTTGAGAATACCCTTGTGCCGCTCTACATGCTGCACCGCTTCCAGACCGAGGCTGCAGCCAAATCCATCGGCGGGCTCGACTACCGCTATGCCGTGCGCGGCGATGGGGGCTTCGTCACGCACCTTGTGCCCTACGCTGAGGAGAAGAAGGCGCTGGACGCGGTGCTCTCGACCCTCGATCCCGCTGCGCTCACGCTTCCCGAGCGGCTGCTCGAAATCTTCCCACCGGTTCCACCCGGTTATCGCCGCACGCGCGAGTCCTTCGGCTCGCACACCGGGCTCACCTTTGATGCAGAGGGCCCCGTGGAAGCCGCTGCCGGAATTACGGCCTCACTGCTCTTTGACCCCAGCCGTGCCAGCCGCCTGGTCGAGTATCACGCCCGTGACCCGAAACAGATGGGCCTGCGCGAAGTGCTCGACGCAACGCTCAAGGCCACCTGGTACGCGCCGCGTAAATCCGGTCTTGAAGCCCAGACGCAGTTCACGACAGAAGACGTCGTATTGCGATATCTTCTGCGCCTTGCGGGCGGGGGGAGTGGCGGCACTTCAGTGGGTGCGGCGCTCCCGGCCGGCGTCTCCGTTCCCGGCGGCAGAAGCGGAGCGGCGTCGGGCCAGGCGCGCGCCATTGCGTTGCTGGAAGTGGATGGTCTGGAGAACTGGCTCAAATCCACAGTTCCGCCGGGCGATTCCGAAGGCTACAAGGCCCATCGCGCCGCGGCGGTCGCGGAGATTGAGCAGTTCCGCAAGAATCCCGCGATGTTCGCGCCGCCTGCTGCTCTGCGCACGCCGCCGGGTCAGCCCATCGGCAGCATGCAGGATGACGCAGTCATCGAATAGCACGCGGTCACTTGCGCCTCAGCTTGAAAAGTGCTCCCAGCCATGCGGCGTCAGCGACTGTGTGCCCTGCGCAGTCTTCAATTGCACTTGTGGCCTGCGCGGGCTGGTCCGCACAATGCGCCCGATGCACGTGATGGGAATCCCAGCGATTGTGCGCGGCACCTTCGCCTCAGGTCTGGCCGTGAAAAGCAGTTCATAATCTTCGCCGCCGTTGAGCGCCTGCGACAGAGTCGCACCCATGCTGATAGGTAGTCGCGCGGCCTCCACGACCGCCCCCACGCCGGACTCTTCGCAAAGGTGCGCAAGATCTGTCGATAACCCGTCGCTCAGATCGATGGCCGCGGTAGCCAGCCTGCGCCGCTGCAGGGATAGCCCCTGGGCCAGTCGCGGCTGTGGAAACAGATGCGGCGCAAGCGGTGCTTCTTCTTGCGCGTTCTTTCGCTCTTCTCCAGCCAGCATTTTCAGCTGCTCCAGCCCCGCTGCCGCGCCGCCCAGTGCGCCGGTCACGTAGAGCAAATCGCCGGGCTTTGCTCCGGAGCGCAACAGCGCCCGTCCGCGCGGCACAGAGCCGACCAGCACAATGTCTGCCACGGCCAACGGTGATTCGGCCAGATCGCCGCCCGCAAGCGGTGTTCCATGTGCGTCTGCCAGCGCCAGCAGGCCATCGTAAAAGCGATCCATCCACGGCAGTCCGCGGCCATGTTTTCTCGTCAGCGTGGGCGGCAGGCCGAGCGAAAGAAAGGCCGCAACGGGACGTGCGCCCATCGCGGCCAGATCGCTCAATCCTCGCGCCAGTGCGCGGTGTCCCACGGCCTCAGGCGGGTGCAGGTCCATCTGGAAGTGCCGTCCATCGATGGAAAGATCGGTGGTGATTGCAAGCTCTTCGCCCGGACGTACCGCGAGCAGCGCGCAATCGTCGCCAATCCCCAGTAGCAGCCCCGAGTTGCGCCTGCTGCCGGTAGCTCTGGCTCGAATCCGGGCAAGCAGGGCCAACTCGCCCCGCTCATCTATTCTTGCCGGTTTGTTGCGCCGCGCCTGCATCTTCTAGAGGATAGGGCATTTTTCAGCTTTTCGTCGGGTTAGTCTGTCAGCCGCTTCCTGGCTCTCAAAATCCAGCCGACACTTTGGAGGATTTTTCCACCAGAATGCGTTGACCCCTCGTCAAGCGCTTTGTTAGCCTGTAAAAACGTTCCAGGAAAGACGCGCCTGAAAGAGCGCGACTGGCGGTATCTTGGGGTCTTTTTCTGATCCTGTTGCTTTCGCCCTGTTTCCAAGCTCTTGAAGACGGCGAACTGCAGCCCATTCCCGACTGCGGGAAATGAGATGAGGCATATGCTGCGTAAGCGCTACTACATTCTTTTTGTGGCCAGGGACGAAGATGGTCGCGTGCGGAAAATCCCGCTGCCCCTGCATTACGTCTACGGGTTTGTTGCGGCCGCCGTGGTGGGTGCGTTCACCATTGTTGGGCTCGCCGGTTCTTACACGCGCATGCTGATGAAGACCGAGAGCTTCAATCAAGTGCGCCACGAGCGCGAAGTTCTCCGCGAAAATTACAAACACATGGCTGAAGTCGCGCATGACCGCGACGTGCAAGTGCCGTCGCTGGGCGCGCTGGCTAGTGAGGTGACCACGCTCTACGGCCTGCGCCAGAACAAGCTGATGACTGCGCATTCCGGCAAGAACAGCAAAGCCGTCACGGCTCCTACGCCCGCAAGCCTGGCCAATCCTGACGATCTTACGCAGTCCGATGTGAAGATGACAATCGAGCAGTTTTATCAGTTGCGCAATCAGGCCATGTCCGGCCGTGTGGCGCGTGCGCTTGCGGGAGGTCTATCTCCCAGCTATACAGGCGACTGGACAGCTCTTGCCGATGCGCCATCACTGTGGCCCATTGAAGGCCGTGTGACCTCAAGCTTCGGCGAACGCGAAGACCCGTTGAATGGCGAAGGCGCGTTCCATCCGGGCATTGACATTGCAGCGCCCTACGGAACACCGGTGCGTGCCACTGCGGATGGCGACGTGGTTCACGCATCACGTGAAAACGGCTATGGTCGTGAGATTACCATCGATCACGGACATGAACTCAGCACCCTTTACGGGCATCTTTCGGCCATCGCCGTGGTGCCGGGCCAGCACGTTGTCCGAGGCCAGATTATCGGGTATGTGGGTGAGTCAGGTCGCGCTACCGGGCCTCACCTGCACTATGAAGTTCGTGTTCACAGCGTGCCGGTGAATCCGCACAAGTATCTGCGTACCACCTACGACCAGGCGCTCGAACGCGGCATGCTTACGAATACCGCGGGCAATTAGTTCTGGATACCAACGAAATCGCAGTTGCATAAAAGCGGCTCCCATGCGGGAGCCGCTTTTGCGTGTGAACGTTGCGACGCGAAGAATACCGGCAATGAGCAAAAAGCAGCGGGTGCGTCTCGAGGGTGAGGCGGGGAAGCGCGCTCATTGGGTTACGATGCTCGAATTCTCACCTGGTTACGCGCGCGGCAATTTTCGTCGCAGGCACCCGGCCGTTTGCCTCATCACTGGCCAGTCCCGCCGCCCGTCGCCAACCCGGAGAGCAGGCTGGGCGTCAGCGTCGCGGTCACCAGCACGCGATCATTCTTCTGTGTCACTTTCGCTGTGCTCAGCAACTCGCGCAGTCCGTTGTTGGCTGCATTGCTGCCCAGCGGCTGGGCAAAACTCCGCGCCATGGTCACCAGCGTAGCCAGCGCCGCGGCCTGATTGCTGGCCTCCTGCTGGTTCTTTGCAATTTCCTCCAGTCGGAATCGTAAAGTTCCTCCCAACGGCAGCGCCGGCGAAACACTGGCCACCAGTGTTGAGCCAGGCTCCAGCGGCAGCGTCCAGCCAAAAATGCTGATACCTCCGCTGTCAGAGAACGGCAGCCCGATTTGCCCCACGCCCCAGGCCAGCGAAAGCAGCGGGACATCGTGATAGTGGCGCGCGAGCAGCGTGGAGCCGGCGAAAGGCAAAGCCGCCGTTCGATGCCGGTCAATCATGGAGTGAATCTGCTCTTCAGTTGGCGCATTGCTCACGGCCACCATGTCATAGCCAATCTGCGCCACGCGTACAGTGCGGCCCTCTGAGGGAATGTCATAAATGGTCTGCCCGGCGTAGCTTTCCTTCGCCTCAGAGTTCGCGTCCAGCCATGCGTTCAGGCGCTTGCCGGTAATTTTGCCCACCAGCACCAGCGAGTAGGCCACCGGGCCATTCGGTCCGTTGGGGTCCTTCATGCGGTGCAACCCAATGGCCACCTGGTCCAGATCGCGCTCCCAGTCGATGCCCGTCGCAT
>JAJXXG010000339.1 GCA_021781255.1 Acidobacteriota bacterium | reverse complement strand
GGGATCGGGCCCGCGGCCCTTGTGCGTGGTTTTTTCAGCACCGTATACAAGGTCCGTTATACCCTCGTTACCATCGCCGCCATGATGGCGCTCGGCTTTGTAACGCGGTACTGTGGACTCGATGCTACCCTTGGCCTGGCGTTCGCCCGGACCGGCCTGCTGTATCCCTTCTTCGGCACCCTCATCGGCTGGCTCGGTACCGCCTCCACGGGATCGGACACGTCATCCAATGTCCTCTTCGGCAGCCTGCAAACCATGACCGCCCGCCAGATCGGGGTTTCTCCCACCCTGATGGCGACGGCCAACGGCGCGGGCGGCGTGATGGGCAAGATGATCTCCGCCTCCAGCGTGGTGGTCGCCAGCACTTCCGCCCAGACCTACGGCCAGGAGGGTTCCATCCTGCGCTTCGTCTTCTTCCATAGCCTGGCTTTCGCGGCGCTGACCGGCGTCTATGTCTCACTGCTGGCTTACGTTCCCTTGCTGGCGCGGCTGATTGCGCATTAATCCTTCCACTTCACAATGCGCCGCCCTTTCCGAGAGCAACGGCTGCCGGAGCGCGTTTCCCGGTCGCGGTTCGTGCCCGAGCTTCCTTCCTTGCCAGCCGTCTGCTCCGCGGTGCTAGGATGGGTGGTCGCTGTTTTGAAATTGTTTCTTCTGTGAAAAGAGGGTCCATGCGCGCTTGTTTCCTACTTAAAGTTCGACCTGAAATGATTGAAGAATATAAGGCTCGCCATGCCAGTGTCTGGCCGGAGATGCTGAATGCGCTGCGCGAGACGGGATGGCGCAACTACTCGCTCTTCCTTCAGCCCAACGGGCTCCTGGTGGGCTACGTAGAGACTGAAGATTTCGACCGGTGCCGCGCAGCAATGAAAGATCACCCAGTGAACGCCCGCTGGCAGGCCGAGATGGCGCCGCTATTCGAATCCCTCAGCGGCCATGCCGCGGACGACCTCATGAGGCCCCTCGAAGAGGTTTTCCACCTCGACTGATTCGGAACTCTGCAGCCATGTCACCCGGCACAGCCAACCCGCGCAGTATCGACCGCACTGGTGTTCCTGTCATGTCACGGCGTCTTTTTCCTGCAGCGCCGCTTGCCGGTCGCAGGCGGGAAAGCCGATAATGCTTTGTCTCAGCCAAGCTGTCGTGCGGCATCGCGCAATCCGATGCGCCTACCTTAACCCCCATCCATCAACATCCAGGAGCTAATGAGAAATGACGCCTTTTAATTCCGTACGCCGCGATCTGCTCCGCATCGGCAGCCTTGGCATGGCCTCAGCCTCAATGCCAACGCTTGCACTTACCACGGCCAAGGGCAACGCGCCGGCAGGCCACATTGCATGCTTTGATGTGCGCCAGTACGGAGCGACCGGAGACGGCAAAACCATCGACACACCCGCGATCAACCGCGCCATTGAAAGCGCAGCAGCCGCAGGCGGAGGCACGGTTCTTTTCCCTGCCGGCACCTACCTTTGCTTCTCGATTCATCTCAAGAGCTACGTGCATCTCTATCTGGACCAGGGCGCCACCATCCTGGCCGCAGAGTCGCCTAAACCGGGCGAATCCACCGGCTATAACGGGGGAACCTACGATGCGGCGGAGCCGAACACCGCATGGGACGCTTATCAGGATTACGGCCACAATCACTGGCATAACTCGCTTTTGTGGGGCGAGGACATCCACGACTTCTCAATCACCGGGCCGGGCCTGATCTATGGAAAAGGCCTGAGCTTCGGCATTGGGCCCGGGCTGGCCTCGGCGACCACGGTTCGCGGCTTCGGCCCTGAACCGGCGGCGCAGCACACCGCACCGCAACGTCCTCCGCATCACTTTATGGCGCGCGGCGACTATCCCATGTACCAGGCCGAGCAAGCCGGCGTCGGCAACAAGGCCATCGCGCTGAAAAACTGCCGCAACGTCCTGCTGCGCGACTTCTCCATCCTCAAGGGCGGGCACTTTGGCCTGCTGCTCACGGGCGTCGATAACCTGACCATCGACAATCTGACCATCGACACCGACCGCGATGGGATGGATATCGACTGCTGCCAGAACGTTCGTGTTTCCAACTGTACCGTCAACTCTCCCTGGGATGACGGTATCTGCCCCAAATCCAGTTTCGCTCTTGGCTACGCACGCCCGACGCGGAACGTGACCATCGCGGACTGTTTTGTCACCGGCTGGTATCAGCTCGGGACGGTTATCGATGGCACATGGAAGAAGTTTCCCGAGGGCGCGCACGCATACGGCACCGGCCGGATCAAGTGCGGCACAGAATCGAACGGGGGCTTCATCAACATCACCATAACCGGGTGCGTCTTTGAAGGCTGCCAGGGCTACGCGCTGGAGACGGTAGACGGCGCATTGCTTGAAGACATCGCCATCACGAACACCACCATGCGCGATCTGATCTCGCCGCCGATCTTCATGCGCCTGGGTGCGCGGCTGCGCGGTCCCAAGGACACGACCAAAGTTGGCACGCTGAAGCGGGTGCTGGTCAGCAATCTTGTCTGCCACAACGCGCCCATGCGCGTGACATCCATCTTAAGCGGCATTCCCGGTTATGCCATCGAAGATGTGAAGCTCTCGAACATCTACATTGAGAACGTTGGCGGTGCAGGAGCCGATGCCGCGGCCATCCAGCCGCCGGAGAAGGCAGACGGCTATCCAGAGCCAGGCATGTTCGGACAGATGCCGTCCCTGGGGTTCTATTTGCGCCACGTGCGCAACATCGAGATGAGCCACGTTGAACTGGCAGCTCTGACGCCCGATTCCCGCCCGGCGTTCTATCTTGAAGACGTCAACCGCGCCGACTTCTTTGCCATCACCGCACCAAAGACAGCCGGCAGCAACTTTGCGCTGCACAACGTGAAGGATCTCCGCATCGGCTGGAGCCGCGCGGCTGCCGACACGGTACTCGACTCCGCCGACGGGAAGAATGTCTGACACCGGGTTCCGGGATCGCAGAAATTCGCATGAGTTTGGGCGATCCCGGAAGATGTTGCGCATCAAAACGCGCAGGCTTAAGGGCGCAGTGGCTGCATTCTGGAGGACTTACACGTGCTCAGGAAGCTGCCATCTCTGGCGGCTCATCCGGTCTGACTTAGCCATGCACAGTTATTTCCCGGCCCCACTGTACATGCAGACGCCGCCGATGGCAGCGCCGTTATGGCGTTCGGCACCAGAAAACATGGCAGGTGTGCCCTGGACAGAACCGGCTCACGTAGCGGCGGAATCGCCGACTTGCGGTATACTTCGCTCTGCCAGAGGTCGCATCGCAGTTCTGGCACAGGATACATAGAGAATGGAGGGAAAGATGCGCAAGAATCTTTGGACTGTTTGCGCGGGGCTCGCGGGCCTCGCGGCGCTGTTGGCTCCGGGCAATGCAGCGCAGGCGCAGGAGATGAAGGAAAAGCCGCCGCTCTATACCTACGTGGCCAACTGGCAGTTTATGCGCGGCAGTTGGGGCGATGCGGAAAAGTCGCTGGGGGCGCTGGACGGCATGATGCAAAAGGCGATGAGCGACGGCACCATTGTGGGCTACGGCGACGATATGAACCTGGTGCACCAGATGGACGCCGAGACCCACGATAACTGGTGGGCGGCGACGTCGCTGGCCGGCGTGGTGAAGGTGCTGAACCAGTTGCATGACTCGAGCAGCGAATCTTCGCCCGCGCTGAATGCGGCCCGGCACTGGGACGAGATTTACGTGAGCCACTACTACAACTGGAAACCGGGCGCGGTGAAGAACGGGTACACGCATGTTTCGGTGTACAAGCTGAAGGAAGACGCTGCGGACGATACGCTGGACAATCTGAGCGGGCGGTTTATAGCTCCGGTGCTGGAGAAGCTGGTGGCTGACGGCACCATCTCAGAGTACGAGATCGATGATATGGCCATACACACCGAGGATCCGGGCACGTTCTTGATTGTGTATATAACGCCGACGCCGGAGGGCCTGGACAAGGTACAGGCTGCCATTCTGGACGCGGTGAAGAACTCACCGCTGTCGACGCAGGCATTCGGTTCAGTGGTGGACGGCAGCGCCCACCGGGACGGGCTGTACAGAACCAACTGCGAGTACAAGTAAGCGGGATTGAGAGGTGCGGTCCGCTACCAACTGGCAGCGGACGCGCATTGTGATCCCTGCAGGAAGCATCCGCAGCCGACACGAGATTCCCCCTTGGCAGGGCCATCGTATTTGGATTTTGCACTGCGAGCAGTAGCTGCTTTGCAAGGGCACGGCTGAAGTAGTGCCCTTGCAAAGCAGAATCATCATATATCTTGAAATGCCATTGCCCTGGCCCTTGGCGCGTTTACTTCGCGCCAAGGGTTGGATGAAGCTGTAATTCTGTATCCTCGCCTGACCCAGCGCCACAGATCTCTGCGCTTATCCGCGAAGCCAATCCTGGATCTTCTGGATGACGACATCGCGACCGACGTCACTGATGGCGTTGGTGAGCGGGAGCTGCTTGGGGCAGACCTCGACGCAGTTCTGCGCGTAGCCACACTCCTGAATGCCTCCGTCGCCGGAGAGGGCGCGCAGGCGCTCTTCCTTGAAGACCTTGCCGGTGGGGTGGTTATTGAAGAGCTTGACCTGTGCGATGGTGGCTGCGCCTACAAAGTCCGTGTCTTCGTTGAACTGCGGGCAGACTTCCATGCAGCAGGTGCAGGAGATGCAGTTGGAGAGGGGATAGTTGACCTCCTGCTGCTGGGGATAGACGCGGGGGCCTGAGCCGAGGTCGTACGTGCCGTCAACCGGAACCCAGGCTTTGACGCGCTTGAGGTTCTCAAAGAGGACTGACCGGTCGACCTGCAGGTCGCGAACGAGCGGAAACTTGGAGAGGGGCGCGACGCGGACGGGCTGCTCCAAATTATCGACGAGGGCCGAGCAGGCCATGCGGGCCTTGCCGTTGATGAGCATGGCGCAGGAGCCGCAGATCTCCTCGAGGCAGTTGGAGTCGTAGGCGATGGGCGTGGTCTCGCGGCCGTCAGCGGTAACGGGGTTGCCGGCGATCTCCATCAGCGCGGAGATGACGTTCATGCCTGCGCGCCACGGGATCTCAAAGCGCTCCCAGACAGCAGGCGCGTCCGGGTTGGCCTGGCGCTTGATTTCGAAGACTACGATGCGTTCTGCCATGGTTTCCTCAGGGGCAAAGACCCCGATTTTTCTTGAACCCTATGTCGGCACGAGAAAACTCGCGCCCTTCCAAAACCTCGTCCGTCGAAAGCAACCGCAGCCCCTTCGACTTCGCGCAGCATGACAACGGCACGCGCGCCGCTGTCACTTGGCCGCGTCGTAACGACGCGGGCGGGGCTTGATGAACTGCGTATCGACATCCTCAAGCTCAAGACGCGGGCCCTCGACCGAACCGGTAAAGCTGGCTTTGGTGGTTTTGAGGAACCGCTCGTCGTTGCGATCGGGGAAATCGGGCTTGTAGTGGGCGCCGCGCGACTCGTCACGCAGCATGGCGCCCAGCGTAATCGTGCGCGAAAGCTGGAGCATGTTGTAGAGCTGGCGGGCAAAGGCGAAGCTGGTGTTGGCCCACTGGCTCTTATCGCTCAGGTTTACGCGCTGATAGCGATCGAGGAGCTCGACGATTTTTTCGTCGGTTTGTTTGAGTCCCTTGTTGTACCGGGTGACGGTGGCGTGCTCGGTCATGGCGCCGCCCAGTTCGCGCCAGAGCTTGAAGGGATTCTCGCCGCCCTGGTTCGAGATGAGTTTCTTATTGATTTCAGTTTGCCGCGCGACTTCTGCGGCGGCTCCGCCGTCGCCCTCGGCCGCGGCCACGTTCCTGGCGTACTGCATGGCATTGGGGCCGGCGACGAAGCCGCCGAAGATGCAACTGACGAGGGAGTTGGCGCCGAGACGATTGGCGCCGTGGTACTGATATTCGCACTCGCCGGCGGCAAAGATGCCGGGGACGTTGGTCATCTGGTTGAAATCGACCCAGAGGCCGCCCATCGTGTAGTGCATTCCGGGGAAGATCTTCATCGGCTCGACGTGCGGATCGACGCCTACAAACTTTTCGTAGATCTCAAGAATGCCGCCGAGCTTGCGGTCAAGGGTCTGGTGATCAATGTGGGTCAGGTCAAGATAGACCATGGGCTGGCCGTCGATACCGAGGCCGAGCTGATAGACGACCTTGTGAATCGCGCGGGTGGCAACATCGCGCGGGACGAGGTTGCCGTACTTGGGATACCACTCTTCGAGAAAGTAAAATCGGTCCGCCTCGGGAATGGCGCGAGGAGCGCGTTGATCGCCGGACGTGCGCGGCACCCAGACGCGTCCACCTTCGCCGCGCGCGGACTCGGACATGAGGCGCAGCTTGTCTTCGCCGGGGATGGAGGTCGGATGGACCTGAATGAACTCGCCGTTGGCGTAATAAACGCCCTGCTGGAAGACGGCCGACTGCGCAGAGCCGGTGCAGACGACGGAGTTGGTGGATTTGCCGAAGATGGCGCCGATGCCGCCGGTGGCGAGGATGATGGCGTCGGCGGCGAAGGCCTGGACTTCCATGGTGCGCAGGTTCATGGCAACGATGCCGCGGGCCACGCCCTTGCCATCGACGATGGCGGAGAGGAACTCCCAGCCCTCAAACTTCTTGACCTTGCCCTCGGACTCATAACGGCGCACCTGCTCATCCAG
>JAJXXG010001035.1 GCA_021781255.1 Acidobacteriota bacterium | reverse complement strand
TCAAAGATGTTGCCCGACCCGCCAATTGCCACCACGCCGTTGCCGCCGAAATTCGGAGCATTGAAGTTCGGGTGGTTCAGGATGTTGAACATCTCCGCGCGGAACTGCATGGAGAACCGCTCGTTGAGTTGGAAGCCCTTGAACGCCGAGAAATCCATCCGGTGGAAGCCCGGACCCGGAATCGGTCCCGCCTTTCCGCCCAGAGCTGCCGCGCCCGTCAAAGGAACGCAACCGGCAGGCGAGTTTGGAATCGGAACCGGCGCGCTGGGTGTGCCACCAAGCTGACAAGGCTGGGTATAGGCACTCGGATTGTTGATCCAGAAGGGCCTCGGCTTGCCGTCGATTGTCTTCACCTTGATGCCGAGTTTCGGGCTCTGACCCTTCACCAGCATCGTGTTGCAGCCGGTTCCGGACGTCGTTCCGCTCGGGCAGCCGAAGTTCAGCGGCTGGCCGCCCTGCAGCGTCACAATCCAGTTCGTGGACCAGTCGCCCAGGACTGCATTGACCAATCCACCCCTGTTCATGTACCGCCTGTCCTTGCCAAAAGGAAGCTCATATCCGCCACTGAAGTGAAGCACCTGGCGAATATCGAAGTCGGCCAGCGCCCAGTCAAACTTGGGCCCCAGTCCCTTCACGCCGTACGCGCGCAAGCCCCCCGTCGTACCGCCGTTCAAAAGATCCCCGGCGTCCGACATCGTCTTCGAGAAGGTGTAAGCAAGCAGGAACGTCAGGCCGTTCGAGTACTGCTGTTCGAGCTTGGTCTGCAGGCCGTGATACTGGCTTTCGCCGTAGGTTGCCTGGTAACTGCCGCCTCCGAAGTCCGCGAACGGGACATATGGGTTTGTGCTGATGCCATGCGGAAGAATCTGGGATACGTGTCTGTAGCCAACGCCCCCCTGCAGGTTCTGACCATTCGTAAAGACATACGATCCCTGCGCGGACAAGGTGCGCGTCAGCGCATATTGCAGCGTGAAGTTTGCGCTGTACGTGCGTGGAGTCTGATAGTCGAACTGCAGACCCTGCAGGCCCAGGCCGAGAGCATTCACCTTCGCTGGATCAAAGGGGATGCAGGAGAAGCCGGACTCAAAAGTCGCCGTTCCACCCGCACCCGCCGTCGCGCAACCGGAAAACGGAGTGTTGTAGCTCGTAGGCGCAACCTGGGACGCGATGCCCGAGGCTACCTGCGGTGAATACGAGAAGTTGTACACAAAGGGATAGTTCTCACCGATGTTCGGTCCGTATCCCTGGTTCTCAAACGAGTTGAAGAAGAGACCGAAGCCGCCGCGTACTACCAGCTTCGGGCTGACCTCATACGCAAAGCCGACGCGAGGCGCAAAATTGTACTTTTGCGTCTGCAGCAGCCCCTGCCCGTACTTGTTCGTGCTCAGCAGCGTGATGCCATCCTTGGCAAGTAGGTCCACAAGGCCGCGGCAGCCATTACCAAAGCACGAGGCGTCCGTGGACAGCGTTCGAGGGTCCTTGCCGGTGGCCGGGATGATAAACAGCGGCTTGTTCTCCGGAGCGCCGCCCGGCACAAAGTTGGCCTGCCCGCCATTCGTCTCGTTGATCGGACCGAAGTAGTCCCAGCGCAGACCCAGATTGACGGTCAGTTTTGCACTCATCTTCCAGTCATCCTGGAAGTACGTGGCGAAATAGGTCTTCGCATCGTACGTCTTGTTGATGTTCGAGGCAAAGACCTGGTCCGAGCCGCCCGAGTAGCTGAAACCATTCGGGTTCGGGTTTCCGTATAGCGTAGCCGGAGCCGCCGTGGGCGGCAGCAGGAACTGCGCCAGGCCGCCTGTGGTGTTGGACGCGGTTGGTATATCCGTGAAGCCGCCGCCATAGTTGAACTGGCCGCGCGACCATGCCGGCTGCAACGTCGAGAACTTCACATGCTGGTTCTCAATGCCCATCTTGAAGCTGTGCTTGCCGTAAATCTTCGTAAAGTCATCCGTAATCTGGAGCGTCTGGCTGACTTCGTCCGAAGGTAGGAAGCTGTTGCTGCCCAGCGTCGCAAGGTTGTTGATGCCGAATGCAGGCAGTCCGCCGTTGCCCTGCCCCTGCGGAATCCCCTGAATGCCGAACTGGCCCGGGATGCCGGAAACGCCACCCTCCGGACCTGTACGCGTTGTGTGCAGGTGAGCGAAACCGCCGCGAATCTGGTTGATCGTGGTCGGGGTAAACACGTGGGTCCACGCCGCCACTGCCTGGTTGGACTTCGCTGTTTGAATGCCCTGCTGGAAGCTGCCGCCGTCAGCGATGCCGCCAAAGATGCCCGGGATGTAAATCGGGTCATCCGAGTAGCTGAAGCGGAAGAAAATCTGTTCCTTCTCAGTCGGGTTGAAGTCGACGCGCGTATCGAAGGTGTTGGAATGCTCGTAGAGATTGGGGCTCACCGCATACGTGTTCAACCCCGAGTTCGGCGCCGGAAAAAGCTCCATGAGCTTGATCGCATTTGCATCAACGCGGTTGGCCGGCAGTTGGTTCAGGCCGCAACCGGCGATCGTATAAACACCATTCGGAGGCGTGGCGCCGCACGAGCCAAACGGATCGCGAACATAACCGTCAGAGCCAGAGTTGTTTGTCATTCCCGATACCGGGTCCACGGCTCCGGCCGCTACAAGGCGCGTGGTGGCAGGGTCGAGGATGGTGCCATATGGTATCGTCCGGCCCAGAAGGTCCGGCCTGGTCTTTGTGGCCCCTTGCGCCAGCGAGAGGACGTCGGAAAGGTCCGTGAATCCGCTGCTGCGCTCCAGTGCCGTCGGCACGTTGCCATTTTCCGCCGTGCCCTGTACGCGGCGCTTGCCTTCGTAATCGCCGAAGAAAAACATCTTGTTCTTGATGATCGGGCCGCCCGCCGAAGCGCCAAACTGATTCAAGCGCAGCTCGCCCTTCTTGATGCCGCCGTTGTTTTCAAACCAGTCCGCGGCATCCAGCTTGTCGTTGCGCAGGAACTCCCACACCGCACCGTGCAGGCTGTTCGTGCCGGACTTGATGGTCGCGTTCAGAACAGCGCCAGCCGAGCGCCCGAGTTCAGCGCTGAAGTCCGCCGTCTGCACCTTGAATTCCTGAATCGCGTCCACCGGAGGAAGAATCACGAAGTTCGTGCCGTTCAGGAAGTCGACAGCGTTCGAGTTGTTGTCGATGCCGTCCAGAAGGTAGTTGTTCTGCGCGGGACGCAGGCCGTTCGCGGAAAACGCGCCCGACGCGGCGTTGCCTCTCGTGTCGGCCTGCGGTGTCTGCATGCCGGCGCCCAACTGCGCAAGGAAGGTAAAGTTGCGGCCGTTCAGCGGAAGGTTGTTCACTTCCTGCGCGCCAATCACCTGCCCGACCGATGCTTCTTCGGTCTGCAACTGCGGCGGCGCCGTCGTCACCTCAACCGTCTCAGTCGCCGCGCCCGGCTTCAGTTGAACGTTCACCTGAAGCACCTGCGCCACCTGCAACTTCAAATTCTTTTGGGTCGTTTTGGAAAAACCCTTCGCGATCGCTGTCAGGGAGTAATTGCCGATTCTGACCGGCGAAAAGGTATACCCGCCACTGGCGTTTGATTTTGTGGTCAGGGTGATGCCCTGATCCAAATTCAAAAGGGTCACATCCGCGCCGGGAACAACGGCGCCCGTAGTGTCTTGAACCGTTCCGGTGATTGCGCCTTCGTCCACCTGGCCAAATGCGTTCCGCCCAGGGAACAGAATGAGGCACAAACATGTGAAGGCTATATAACCAAACACTTTCAACCGACTTGAGGTTCTGCAGTCACGGCCCATACAAACGTCCTCCGTTCTCACCTTCGCTTACCTGTCTCCTGATTTCGCCGCCTCCTCAGGGGAGAAGAGCCGGACGCATTGAACCGTCTTCTGTAAACGGTTTCATCAGTGTGCGATGAAGCCTATTGGATTCGTGCAATATTTGTCAACCAAAAGTTGGAGATCATGTTGTTTGCGGCGCCCTGAGCCGCCCCCGCCGTCTTCCGCGCCCCGATCGGGTTCCCGGAAACATACCTAATAAAATACGCGTAATGAATAGTTTATGAATTCATTCCCCTCACGCCCAGCGCCCGAACCCCTGGTTGCAAAAGACGGCGAGTTTTTGAAAATCCCCCTTCCGCCTCCCCATTCCAACGGCTTTCACGCCGGCGGGCCCGTCACTGCATCGCCCCCATCTCTGCCGCCCGCCACACTCCTGAAACGGGTGCAGGATGCGCAGGGAAAAGGGGCTCGTCTGAGTGCTATCATGCGGACATCCTGCCCTCTCCACGGACTCCTGAGAATGATGTCGCACCCGACGAAAAACCAGCAGCACCTTTCCCGTCGAACAATTCTCAAGAGCATGGGCCTGGCTCCTCTGCTGCTCCGTGCGGCGCCATTCTGCGGCTCATCGCTTCTGTTCGCAGCAACCAGGCTCCCCGCCGATCGCACTCCCGCGCTTCCCTTCGATGATGTTCGCCTGACGCCGCACTACCCCGCCCAATCTCCCCTGGCGGACGTTCTGCGCCTCGTTCCTCCCGGCTCGGATGACTACATCACCGAGAAATATGCATTCGAAATCGAGTCGATTCTCAAACAGTGGAGCCAGTCGCTCAAGGCGTCACCGCGGGATCTTTCCACTTTGTCCAATGCGATGGACGTCTCGATTCAAGCATCCTCGCTCGTTGCGGAGAAGCAGTCCACCGTGCGTTCCGCATTCGGCATCGATGTCCTGCGCAAGCAATTCGCTCCCGGCCTCGTGCAAGGGCGAGAAGGATTTCTGCGGAGTCTCCGCGCATGGCTGGGGCCGGTCTCGCGCATTGAAACCGCGGAATTCGAAATCTACGCCATCGAACAGATCGCAAGCTCTCCGCTCACCGTGCAACTTCAGATACGGTATGACATCGTCGCCAGCCGGGGAGACGACAGCCGCGAAGAACGGGTCGGTTCGTGGAGCACGCAGTGGACGCACGACGCAGCGCAAGCGTGGAAGGCGCGCACATGGCAAGCCCGCGAAGAGCAGGTCGCCATTGTGCGTGGACCCGCTTTCATCGATGTCACCTCACGCGCTCTCGGCGCGGCAGAATCGTACAACGCGCAATTGCTCTATGGCGCCGATTACTGGCGGACCGTCCTTGACGGCGCCATTGGCGTTGACGTCTACAGCAACAACGGCGTGGCCGCGGGCGACTTTGACAACGATGGCTTCGATGATTTCTACGTCTGCCAGCCCGCCGGACTGCCAAACCGCCTCTACCGCAATCGCGGCGACGGAACATTCGAGGACGTAACGGAAAAGGCTGGCGTCGGCGTGCTCGACAACACCGCCTGCGTCCTGTTTGCCGACTTTGAAAACAAGGGCCTCCAGGATTTGCTCGTCGTCTGTGGAACCGGGCCCCTGCTCTTCCTCAATCAGGGCGATGGCACATTCAAGCTCAAGCGCGATGCATTCAGATTCGCGCGTCCTCCGCAAGGCACCTTCACCCATGCCGCAATCGCCGACTACGATGGCGACGGCCGCCTCGACATCTATTTCTGCATGTACATGTACTACCTCGGCCTCGACCAGTATCACTACCCAATCCCCTATTACGATGCCCGCAACGGCCCGCCCAATTGCCTCTTTCACAACGAAGGCAATGCCACATTCGTTGAGGCAACTGAAGCCGCAGGCTTGAACGCAGACAACCACCGCTACAGCTTTGCCTGCGCCTGGGGCGACTCCAACTCCAACGGCCTCCCCGATCTCTTCGTGGCCAACGATTTCGGCAGCTCGCAGCTTTATCGCAACAACGGCAATGGAACGTTCACCGTTGTATCCAGCCAGGCCCGCGTCGAAGGCGTCGGTGCCGGAATGAGCTGCTGCTGGTCCGACTTCGACAACGACGGACGCCAGGACATCTACGTGCCCAGCATGTGGGAGGCCGCCGGCCAGCGTGTCTCGCAGCAAAAGCAGTTTCACGCAAACGCCCCGCAAAGCATCCGCGAACTCTATCAGCGCCACGCCCGCGGCAACGCGCTCTATCGCAACCAGGGCGACGGAACCTTCGAAAATGTGGGCCGAAGCGCCGGCGTGGAAATGGGCCGCTGGTCCTGGTGCTCCGATTTCTGGGACATTGACCACGACGGGTTCGCCGACCTGTATGTCTCCAACGGATACATCTCCGAATCTGGACAAACCGACCTCGCAAGCTTCTTCTGGAGGCAGGTCGTCGCCAAATCCTCAGAGGACGCAACGCCCGCCCTGGCCTACGAGCACGGATGGAACGCAATCAACGAACTCATCCGCTCCGACAACACCTGGCACGGCTACGCCAGAAATGTCCTCTTCATAAACAATCGCAACGGCACGTTTGCTGAGGCTTCCGGTCCGCTCGGCCTGGACTTCCTCGAAGACAGCCGCTCCTTCGCTCTCGCCGACATCGACCACGATGGCCGCCTCGAAGTCATCCTTAAGAATCGCAATGCTCCTCAGTTGCGTATTCTCCACAATGCGATGACCGACATCGGCCATTCCATTTCCTTCCGTCTGCGCGGAAACAAAAGCAACCGCGACGCAATCGGAGCCGCAATCACCGTTGAAGCCGATGGCACACGCCAGATTAAGTATCTGCAGGCCGGCTCGGGGTTCCTCGCCCAGCACTCCAAAGAACTCTTCTTCGGCATCGGAAAAGCAGAGC
>JAJXXG010000299.1 GCA_021781255.1 Acidobacteriota bacterium | reverse complement strand
CCGTGACGGTGAAGGGCAGCGGCACGCCCAGAGGAACTGTGTTGGCGGGCGCGGTGACCAGGGTGATGGAGTCGCCCGAGCCCGCGTCATAGCTGATGCCGCCGGAGATGATCGCCGCCGCATAAAAGATCGGCAGATCGTTCACCTCCACATCGACCGAACCCGTGACACCCGGCGTCGCTGCCGGCGCGATCGCCGTAATCTCGTTGGGCGAGACGCTGGTGATGATGGCCGGTTGACCGCCAACGAGCACCGTGTCCGAGGGGCGAAAGCCCATCCCGTGAAGGACGATCGGGCCACCTGTAGTGGGCAGATGGGTGGGCAGTACGGTGTCTGCGTAGAGCACCCAGCCGTTGTAGGCGTAGTCCGGGCGGCCATCGCCGCGCATGTCGGCAATCCCCAGTCGCACCAGGTCGTCGGCGCTGGCAGCGACTCTGAGCCAGCTTTCGCCGGTAGCCGAGCCATTGAGTCCAGGGGCGGAGCCAACGGATGCCGAGCCGATCGGATCGAAGGCATCCCATACGCCCAATGCGAGCAAGGCTTTGCTCTCTGTGGGTATGCCGGACTCGTTCAAAGCCTGGGTGACCACGGTAAAGGTGCGCCCGCCGCGGACCGGCAGGAGATACCAGTCGGTCTGGCCCACCTGGCTCACCCTTCCTGACCACAGACCGCTCGGCGGCAGGTTGCGGGGCTGGGCTTCGGTCCCGATGGCGTCCGCAACGCCTCCCGTGGCTGAGTCGCCGATGTTGACGGTGAGCGCCTGCGACATTCCACCCGCAAGTGCCGGTACGGAGAGAGTGGGCATGGTGCCGGAAGGCGCGGGCGAGCCATCCACGTAAGGGCCGACCGAGGCGGAGAGCATGTAGAGGGGATTGATGGGCTCAAACGTGATCTGGTAGTTCGCGGCAGTCATGCCGGGCGGCAGAGGCATGTATCGCAGATCAAAATAGCCCTGCATCCCCGGGTCATTGGATCCCCAGCGCGTCAGCGGGTTGCCGTCGGCGTCAGTCCAGCCGCTCACTGGGTTTCCGTGTTTGCCGTTGAAGTATCCGCCGGAGACGAAGGTGACCGTGTACTCGTAGAGCGGATTGCCGTTCGCGTCCAGAGGCCGCGCGACGACGTTCACCCCCTGCATGCCGGTCCCGTTGCGAAAGGTGAGAGTGCCGGTGATGGAGACGGTGTTGGCCGCGGTGATCTGCTTGCCGGGTAAGGTGGAGAGATTGGCTGCCGTGACGGGGTAGATGCGATTCAGCGCGGCGATATCGTCAAAGCGCAGAAGGGTGGGGTCCGGAATGCAATTGCCTCCACTCGGCCCGCAGGCGCCGCTGAGCGGCTGCATGATCGGCCAGCCGAGTGCGCCATTGGGCTCGCCGTTGGTCATCGCGCCGGGGTTTACCTGCGCGGCGGCCAGTCCCAAAATGCTGCCGAACGCTCGCTCAACCTGGAAGGTCATCATGGTGAGCTGGTTTGGAGTATAGGCGCACAGGCCATTCAGGATGATGATTGCGTGAGCGATGGTGGCGTCGGGCTGAATGTCGTCCAGCCAGGACCAGACGCCGTCGTTCTGGCAACTGCCGGGGTCGCTCGCGGTTGCGCCAAAGATGGCATTGATGACCGAGCCGTCGGCATCATAGATGACCCCGACTGGATAGCTGGTGGCCGTGGGAGCCACATCGCTGGGCTGCTTGATGGTCTGATTGCCGGCAATGATGTTCGCGCCGCTGACGTCCTCGTTGAGCGAGCCGGCATCGGTAAGGGACACGCTGGCCGTCGGCACCGCGCTCCAAAGAGCCGCCGCGGCATCCACCATGGCGGTGGCCTGCTGGTTGGTGACCGCGCCATTCAGTGGCCCCTGGTCCACGTAGTAGTGGACCTGCCCCCCGGACCAGTGCACGGGCTGGCCCAGAACGGCGGGGTTAAAGTATGTCGCTCCAGCCACATATTTTGGCCCCCCAGCCTGCACATGGGCCGGCGAAAGCGCCAACACTCCAGCGCCCAGAAATATCGTCAGAATAAGCCACTGTGAGCGATCGAGGCGTGGCACGGTGCGGCCCTCCCTGTCGAATCCCATGCAGAGGCGGGGCCACCGCAGGCGTCCAATGTTAAGAAAAATCTCATGTTACTGGTGAGAAAGCTGCCATGGTAGATCGGCTCGAGGAGGCGGCCAAATCCCGAAGCCGCCGCTGGCGCATGCCCGGTGGGCGTCCCCGAGGATCTGCCTGCCGGCGTCATATCCCACTTGTGTGTAGTTGTCTTCTGCTGCTGGATTGGTTTAAGTGGTAAACAGCGGGGAATTCCCGGCACTCAAAGTGTGCCCCGAGGCCATCCCCGAGGAGGGCGTCATTTCAACCCGACTTCGTTTAGGCGATTTGCTCATTCGAGCGAAATTGGTGACCGAGGAGCAGGTTGCCCAGGCCGTGCACCGCTTAACCGAAGAAGGCGGCAGGCTGGGCGACAACCTGATCGCCATGGGAGCCATTGACAAGCCCACGCTGGAGTCCTTCCTGCACCGGATTCCGAAGGAGCCGGGCGACATCAAGTCGATTGGGATTGATGAGATTGATCTGATGGGTTTGCTCCTCAAGCTGATCTACCGCGACCGTCTGGAGACGACCCGGCAGTTTGTGGAGGCTATCAAGCTTCCCTACCACATCGTGCTGGATCTGATTCAGATGGCGGTGGGCCGCCAATTGCTCCAGACGCTGGGTTCGCGCTATTCCGATAACCCGATCGATCTGAGCTATTCGTTCACAGAAGAAGGACGGCGCTGGACAATTGATGCGCTGAATCGCCTGCGCTACACGGGGCCGGCTCCGGTCACGCTCGATGAGTTTAACGAGCAGGTAAACATGCAGAAGCTGACGAATGAGATCGTCAGCTATGACCGGATTCGCAAGGCAATCGGCGAACTGACGTTTGACGACAGCATCATTGAGCAATGCGGTCCGGCGCTGAACTCGGGCCGCGCCATGTTGCTTTACGGACCTCCTGGGAATGGCAAGACATCTGTGGCGCACTCCTTTGCCAACGTGTTCAGCGATGTGATCTATGTGCCCTACGCCGTCATCGTGGAGGGGCAGATTATCCGCGTCCACGATCCCAGCATCCACGTGCCGCTGGCCGCCAGCACCATGGAGGACGACGACCCGTCTTCGGTCGTCCGGCGCGAATCATTTGACGCCCGCTGGGTTCCCTGCAAGAGGCCATTTGTTGTGACCGGCGGCGAATTGACGCTGGACATGCTGGACCTGCGGTATGACGAGGTCGGAAACTTTTATGAGGCGCCGCTGCATGTGAAGGCTCTCGGCGGCTGCTTCATTATCGATGACTTTGGCCGCCAGCTGGTGAGCCCGACCAACCTGCTGAATCGCTGGATTGTGCCGCTGGAAAATCGGGTGGACTACCTCAAGCTGCACACTGGAAAGACCTTCAGCGTCCCATTTGAAGAGCTCGTGATGTTCTCTACGAATCTGGAGCCGGAAGATTTGATGGATCCTGCCTTCCTGCGCCGCCTTCCCTACAAGATCGAGATCGGCGCGCCGAGCTGTGAGAACTACCGGCGGATTTTCGAGAAGGAGGCGGAACGGCAAGGGCTCAAGCTCACCGATTCAGCATTTGATTACGTGGTGCAAGTCCTCAGGTTCGAGAAAGAGCTTGACTTTGCAGCCTACCAGCCAAAGTTCATCGTCGATCAGGTTGTAGCCACATGCCGTTTCATGGGTGAGCCGCCGCACTTCGAGCCGCGGTTTGTGGACTACGCGCTGGGCAACCTGCGCGTGCGGCGCAACAAAGACGGCAAAGTGGAGAACCGGACCTCGGCGCGCATCGACGATGAAGAAGCTGTCGGCGCGCGCTGATCCTTAAGT
Source organism: Acidobacteriota bacterium (assembly GCA_021781255.1). The sequence continues at coordinate 2,777 of JAJXXG010000299.1, read as the reverse complement.
GCCGGCAACGGAGCGTTGAGCGCGCGGCTCAGAGCTCCGGGTAAAAGTCGAAAAAGGCGTCCAGGCTCTGCTTGAGCTGTTGTTCGATCTCCTCGCGTGAGCCCTCCAGCACGTGCATCGTCACGTGTGCCTCGTGGCCGTTCGCCAGCTTGAGCGTTGCGTCGTGAATCTCCGCGACCTCGCCCTCGGGCAGCAGTCGCATTCCATAGATAAGAGTCAGATTTGCCATGTGCTTCATCATAATGAAGTGCGGCTCATGCAGCATTGCGCGAGCCACGCCCCAGACCGGGTAAAATCGACCTTGGAAAATCCATGACAGAGACTCGCGACACCGTGATCCTTGGCTCCGGCTGTGCCGGGCTGACCGCCGCCATCTACACTGCCCGTGCAGGCCTCAACCCATTGGTTCTGGAGGGCCACGAGCCCGGCGGCCAGCTCTCCATCACCACGCTGGTGGAGAACTTTCCCGGCTGGCCGGAGGGTATTCAAGGGCCGGAGCTGATCGACAACATGAAGAAGCAGGCGGCCCGCTTTGGCGCCACCTTTCAGTTGGCCCACTTGAACGCGGCCGATCTGAACACCCACCCCTACCGGCTGCACACGTCGGCGGGGGAAATCTGCACGCGCACGCTGATTGTGGCTTCCGGCGCCAGCGCGCGCTGGCTGGGGCTGCCCAGTGAACAGGCGCTCATAGGCCACGGCGTGTCAAGCTGCGCCACCTGCGATGGATTTTTCTTCCGCGGCAAGGAGATCGCCGTCGTGGGCGGCGGCGACTCGGCGATGGAAGAGGCCCTGTTCCTGACGCGCTTTGCCAGCAAAGTTACCCTGCTGCACCGGCGCAACGCCTTCCGCGCCAGCAAGATTATGCTGGAGCGCGCCATTGCCCACCCCAATATCGAATTGCGCACCAACACCGTCGTCGAAGAAGTGCTGGGTGTGGACGAGAAGGAAGTGAAGGGTCTGCGCCTGCGCGATGTGACCAACGGCGCGGAGACCACGCTGCATATCAGCGGACTCTTCCTCGGTATCGGCCATGAGCCCAACGCAAAGATGTTCGCGGGACAGATCGATCTCGATTCGGATGGCTACATCCGCACGAAGGACAATGTGCTGACCACGCGCGAAGGCATTGTGGTGCAGGGCGTTTATGCCTGCGGCGATGTGCAGGATCGGCGCTACCGGCAGGCCATCACCGCAGCGGGCTCGGGTTGTATGGCGGCGCTTGAAGCGGAGAAGTTCCTCGAAGAGCACGGACACTGAGGCGTGCCGAACAGACCGGACGGAAGCGCAATGACAGCGCTGGCTGAAAATCTCGCGCGCGTGGAAGAGGCGATCGCGGCAGCCTGTCGCAGGGCCAGTCGCACGCGCGCTGAGATTGAGCTGATGGCCGTGTCAAAGACGTATCCCGCCGAGACAATGGCCGAGGCGGCGGCTCTGGGGCTCACGCCCTTTGGCGAGAATCGCGTGCAGGAGTTTGCGGGGAAGGCTTCGCGTGCGGAGGAGCTTTGGGCGGAGTCAGTGGTACGGCGTCCCCGCGTGCATCTCATCGGGCATCTTCAGTCAAACAAAGCAGCAAAGGCTGCGGAGATCTTCGACGGCGTCGATTCACTCGATTCGCTGCGGATCGCCGAAAGGCTCAATGAAGCCGCAGCCAGGCTGGGCAAGCGTCTGCCCGTGCTCATCGAAGTAAAGCTGAGCACGGAGGAGACGAAGGCCGGCATCGATCCCGAGTCTGCCGAAGCCGCACAACTGCTGGAACGCCTGCCGGACCTCGATCACCTTGAAGCGCAGGGACTCATGACCATTGCGCCGTGGGGCGCGCCGGAAGCCGAGACCCGCGCCTGCTTCCGCAGCCTGCGCGCGTGGCGCGACCGCTGGGCGCAGGCGCACCCCAGGCTCAACCTCGTTGTGCTCTCCATGGGCATGAGCGGCGACTTTCCGTTGGCGATCGAAGAGGGCGCAACACGTATCCGCATCGGCACGGCACTCTTCGGCAAGCGCGCGCCCTATGCGGGACCGCCCGAATGATACGGCAAGCGAAGGATGGCGTAACTATTGCCGTGCGCGCACAGCCCGGCGCGAAGAAGACCGCCATACTAGGCGTCTATGGCGAGGGCGCTGCGGCGCAGTTGAAGATCGCCGTACAGGCACCGCCGATAGAAGGCCGCGCCAACGAGGCGCTGGTGCATTTCCTTGCGGCGACCTTTGGCATTCCCAGAGCGCGGGTCGAGCTTGTCACGGGCGAGCTGTCGAGGAGCAAGGTGTTCCTACTGCGCGGTGTGACTGAAGAACAAGCGACGACCGTGCTGGAGAGTGCGTCGCAAAAGTAGAAGATTCACCGACCGTGCATAGCCAGCGCTGCGGCCAGCGCCTCTTCCGGCTCTGGGCGGACGCGGAAGTCGGCGTGCGCTTCGGAGAAGAGGACCTTGTGGTCGCGGCCAATGACATACGTCGCGGGCAGCGGCAGCCGCCAGCTTTCATCGCCATTTACAAAAGGAATGTTGACGAGGATGGAGCGGTAGTACTCGCGCACGGAGTCGGGCACGGTGTAGACCAGGCCGAACTGCTCGGCGAGCGCGTTCCCCGCGTCGTGCAGCACGGGGAAGGGCAGTCCGTGGTGGCCCACCATGAAGTCGCTCTGGCGCTGCGTTTGCGGGCTCACGGCGACCATCAGTGCGCCATGCTCGCGGATCTGGCCATAGAGATCGCGCCACGCCTCCAGCTCCGTCATGCAATAGGGGCACCAGCGCCCTCGAAAGAACTTGATGACCAGCGGA
>JAJXXG010001307.1 GCA_021781255.1 Acidobacteriota bacterium | reverse complement strand
GCCAGGTGGCCACCGGGCTGGCTGAGGCGCACTCGCGCGGCATTGTGCACCGCGACATCAAACCTTCCAACATAATTCTCACCGAATCAGGTCTTGCGAAGATTGTCGACTTCGGCCTCGCCCGCATAGTGAGCGAGCAGACCGCCTCGAAGACCGGTACCGGCATCACGGGGACCTTCCGTTACATGTCGCCTGAGCAGGCGATTGGCAGCCGCGTCGACCGCCGCAGTGACATCTGGTCGCTTGGCGTGGTCTTCGCAGAGATGCTTAACCGGCACAGCCCCTTCCCTGCCGAAACCATCCCCGCGATGATTCTCGCTATTTTGAACGAACCGCCTGTGGGCATTGAAACTGTTCATCCGGCGTTGCAGCCTGTCCTTTACCGCGCATTGGCGAAGGAACCGGAGCGCCGCTACAACACCTGCGGAGAGTTTCTTGCCGAACTGGAGATTGCAGCACAACAGATTCCGCCCGACCCTGAACCTGGCTCCGCAAACGGCGCAGTCTCACTGCCTCCTCTCTATAAAGGCGGACCACTCAGCTCGCGGGCGAAGCGAGCCCTGGCGGATGCCTCGCGCAGCACTTGGCAACCCGGCAACCGCAATCCCTTCTCTTGGCGAAAATGGCTGCTCTGGACGCTCGTACCAGTTTGCCTGCTCATAGCATGCGTCCTGCTTCTGCCTCCGTTGCGCCATCGTGCTTTTGGGCTGTTCTCCTCCGCGCCACCGGAGCGTCACATCGCCGTGCTGCCGTTTGACATCATTGGCACCAACCCTGAGACACCGGTGCTCGCGGACGGCCTGATGGATTCGCTCGCCGGACGCCTCTCGAACCTGAACGTCGGCAATCAATCGCTTTGGGTTGTCCCCAACAGCGAGGTTCGTCATTTAAAGGTGACTGACCCCTCAACCGCGCTTAAACAACTCGGAGCCAATCTTGTCGTCAAGGGCAGCGTGCAGCGCGACGGTAATGACATTCACCTGACTGTGAATCTGATTGACACGAAAGAAATGCGCCAGATTGGCTCTGCCGAACTGGAGGATCCTACCGGCGACCTCTCTTCGCTGGAAAACGAGGCCGTGGCGCGACTGGCCCAGCTCATGGACATTTCCGTCACCTCGGAGATGCTTCGCACCACGGGTGGCTCGCTGAATCCCGCGGCTTATGAGGATTACCTGACTGCTCTCGGCTACATGCAGCGTGCCGACAAGCCCGACAACCTGAACCTGGCCGTCACCACGCTCAAGAAATCCATCCAGACCGACCCGCGCTTCGCGCTGGGCTATGCGCAACTGGGCGAGGCTTATCGCCGGAAATATGAGCTGGACCAGAACGCACAGTGGCTGACCGAGGCCCAGGCAGTCTGCCAGAAAGCCGTCGAGCTGGACAGTCAGGTTCCGTCGGTCTATGTCACGCTGGCGGGCATTCACGATGCTCTGGGCAAGCACGACCTGGCCCTGCAGGAGTACCAGCACGCGCTCGCGCTCGATCCCAGGGATGCAGCGGCGCTCATGGGCCTGGCGCGCTCCTATGAAGGGTCCGGCCGCGTGGACGACGCGGAGAAGATTTTCCAAAAGGCCGCCGTGTTGCGCCCCAACAACTGGGATGGATACAACGAGCTGGGCGCGTTTTACGATCGCCAGGGAAAGTATCCGCAGGCCATTGCGGCCTTCAAGCAGGCCCTCTCCATCACCCCGGATAACTCGGAGCTTTACTACAACATGGCCGCCACTTACATCGACCAGGGCGACAAGGCGTCACAGGCCCTAGCGGAAGAGGCTCTCAAGAAGTCCATTGCCCTTGAGCCCAGCTACGTGGCTTACGCAAATCTTGGAATGCTCTATCTCGAAGAGAAGCGTTTCGCGGAGTCGGCGGCAGCCTCCGAGCAGGCCCTGCAGTTGAACAGCGACTACTACATCGTCTGGAACAATCTTTACCTGGCCGAACAGGGAGCCAAGCAGCTTGACAAGGCGAAGGCCGCACTCGAAAAGACGGAACAGCTCGCCGAACAGCGGGTTGCGCTCCGGCCGCAAGACGCCCTAGCCCAGTCAACGCTTGCCATTCTTTACGCCACAGACAAGCAAAAGGCGAAGGCCATCTCCAAGATTCAAACCTCGCTGGCCCTGGCGCCAAACGACCCCAACGTGCTTTCCAACGTCGGCGAGGCCTATGAGATGATGGGGAACCGGCTGGACGCCATCAAATATGAGGCGCAGGCAGTGCACAAGGGGTATGCGCTGCAGAGCGTCGAAGGCGATCCGAATCTGCAGGCAATTGCAGCTGATCCGCGTTTCAAGAAACTTGTCAGGTAGCAGGCTTGATCACACTTTATCCGTTCCCAGACGGACTCACTTTTCATTACTTTTCTCAAGGAGAACTGCCGAATGTCAGACTCGAAAACCCTCAAGATTCCCAACGGAATGAATAACGAATCGCTGAAAAAGGCCGACACTCTCTACATCGAGGTCGATGCGGACTGCACATGGTGTTACAGCGATCCGAACAACGTATTTCCATCGTTTCTGCCCGCCGGCAGTTATTCGGTGACGACGCCCCACACAACATACGGACCTTACACGGCGGAAAATAGCGGCACCGTCAACTTCAACGCCGTCACCTCCGGCGACTGCAGCCCCACCGGAATCACGGCTTCCGGCCACACCATCGTCGTATCCTAGCCTGCACACCTCCTCCCCCATCCCGGGACTTCGTATCCGGCCGGCTCGGCGTTAGAATCATAGGGCTCCCAGCGCACTCGCGGGACCCGGGATCACTCAGGAGGCGCCGCAATCCGCATGAAGACTTCGATCACAGCCGCCGAGCAAGTCGCCAACTCCACGCCGCTCACCACCAATCGCCACCTTATCCGCTGGGTTGAGAAGATGGCCGACCTGTGCAAGCCCGACTCCATTCACTGGGTCGATGGTTCGCAAGCGGAGTATGACTATCTCTGCGAGCGGCTTGTTTCATCAGGCACCTTTGTCCGTCTGAACCAGAAGCAATGGCCTGGCTGCTACTATGCACGCTCCGTACCTAGTGATGTGGCCCGCGTGGAGGACCGCACCTTCATCTGCTCCTACTCGCGCGACGCCGCCGGCCCCACCAATAACTGGGAGGACCCCTACGTCATGCGTCGCCGACTGAAGCAGCTCTTCAAGGGCTGCATGCAGGGCCGTACGATGTATGTGCTTCCCTTCAGTATGGGCCCGGTCGGCTCGCCAATGTCCGGCATCGGCGTGCAGCTTACTGACTCTCCCTATGTCGTGGCGAACATGCGGATCATGGCCCGCATCGGCACTGCTGTCTTTGCGGAAATCGATAAAGGCGATCAGCGCGTGGTCCCCTGCATGCACTCGGTGGGCATGCCGCTCAAGCCAGGCGACTCGGACGTGCCCTGGCCCTGCAACGACACCAAATACATCGTGCATTTCCCTGAGAGCCGCGAAATCTGGTCGTTCGGCTCCGGCTACGGTGGCAACGCACTGCTCAGCAAGAAATGCTTCGCCCTGCGCATCGCCTCCAATATTGCCCGCGACGAAGGCTGGATGGCCGAGCACATGCTCATCCTCGGCGTGGAAAGCCCTGAAGGTGAAAAAACCTACGTCGCAGCAGCTTTTCCTTCCGCCTGCGGCAAAACCAACTTCGCCATGCTCATCCCCCCCAAGGCTATGAAAGGCTGGAAGGTGTGGACTGTGGGTGACGACATTGCCTGGATTCGCCCTGATGGCGCTGGCCATCTGCGCGCCATCAATCCTGAGGCCGGCTTCTTTGGCGTCGCGCCCGGCACCGGCGAAAAGACAAACCCAATGGCCATGGCCACGCTGGCGCGCAACAGCATCTTCACCAACGTGGCGCTCACGCCTGAGGGAGGCGTGTGGTGGGAAGGTATGACGCCAAACCCACCGGCAGAGTGCCTGGACTGGCGCGGCGAGCCATGGACCCCGGCAATCGGCAAAAAGACCGGTCGCACCGCAGCGCACCCCAACGGCCGCTTCACTGCCCCGGCCTCGCAGTGCCCCACCATCGATCCCAACTGGGAATCGCCAGATGGAGTACCCATCAGCGCCATCATCTTCGGCGGCCGCCGCTCGGCCACCCTGCCGCTCATTTATCAGGCTTTCAACTGGTCCAGCGGCGTCTATATCGGCGCAACCATGGGCTCAGAGACAACCGCAGCCGCAACCGGCCAGGTGGGCCGCGTGCGCCGTGATCCTATGGCCATGCTGCCCTTCTGCGGCTACCACATGGGCGACTATTTCCGTCACTGGATCAAGATGCAGCGCGAGCTTGCCGTAACGCCGCGCATTTTCCACGTGAACTGGTTTCGCAAGGACGCTGACGGACACTTCCTTTGGCCAGGCTTTAGCGAAAACATGCGCATTCTCCGCTGGATTGTCGACCGCGTCCACGGCCGCACTCAGGGTACGGAAACCCCCATCGGCTGGGTACCCCGCTATGAAGACATCGATTGGTATGGTCTCGATTTTTCGCGCGAGCGCTTTGAAGAACTCACTTCTGTGGACCGTGCCGCGTGGCGCAAGGAGGTTATCTCCCATGAGGAGCTCTTCATCGACCTCCACAATCATCTGCCGTCAGAGATGATCTACGAGCGTGAGCTGCTCATTTGCCGGCTTTAGGCGCAACCAAATCCAGGCAGCCGTTAGCCTTTGCAGCACAGCCTGCCCGGTCCACGGGGACGAAAGAACTTCCAGCAAAGCTGTGAATTTTCCGTTATAGTAAAAATTAACCCGTTACGTCCCAGACACGCATGAGGCTGCGAGGGCAGACCTCAACACAAGTATCTATTTTGCAAGTCTTTGAGATTTGCAGCCGTATTGGTGTACTCCGGCCGCATGGCCCCCGAACAGGGGCGCAAAAGTCCAACGAGAAGGTAGCTATGGAAACGACCCAGAGCCGTCCACATATTCCTCACCCGCAGGGCCTTTACCATCCGCACAATGAACACGACGCCTGCGGCATGGGCCTTGTCGCCAGCATTCGCGGCGAAAAGAGCCACGACATCATCCGCAAGGGCCTTGAGGTGCTCATCAACCTCACCCATCGCGGAGCGGCCGGCTGCGACCCGGAGACCGGCGACGGCGCTGGCATTCTCATCCAGATTCCCCACGTCTTCTTCGCGCGCGAGTGCGGCGAGCTGGGCATGCAACTGCCCGGGCCCGGCGCCTACGGCGTGGCAATGTGCTTTCTCCCCGTGGACAAGCAGGATCGTCTTCAGTGCGAGGGCATCTTCGAGCGCATCGCGCAGGAGGAGGGCCTGACGGTTCTCGGTTGGCGCGACACGCCAGTGAACGGTGATGCCATTGGCCGTGAAGCCCGCGCCTCGCAGCCCTACATTGAGCAGTTCTTCGTCTCCAGCCCGGCGGGCATGGAAGAGGAAACCTTCGAGCGCCTACTCTATCGCGTCCGCCGCCGCACGGAGAACGAAATCGCGGAGTCAGACATTGAAGGCAAAGAGGATTTTTACATTCCTTCCTTCTCCTGCCGCACCATCATCTACAAGGGCCTGATGCTTGCACCGCAGATTGAGAAGTTCTATTTTGAACTGGCCAATCCGCTGGTCACCAGCGCGCTGTGTCTTGTGCACCAGCGCTTTTCCACCAACACCTTCCCCAGCTGGAAGCTGGCCCACCCTTATCGCTACGTCTGTCACAACGGCGAGATCAACACCATCCGCGGCAATGTGAGCTGGATGAACGCCCGGCAGTCGGTGTTTTCCAGTCCGCTCTATGGCGACAAGATCAACGATCTGTTTCCGATCGTCGTGCCCGGCGGCAGCGACTCAGCCTCGCTCGACAATGCCGTCGAGTTTCTCTACCAGTCCGGCCGTTCCCTGCCCCACGTCATGGCCATGCTGATCCCCGAGGCCTGGGCCGGCAATCCCGACATGGACGAGGACAAGCGCGCCTTCTACGAGTACCACGCCTCGCTGATGGAGCCGTGGGACGGTCCGGCCGCGATCGCATTCACGGACGGCAAGGTCATTGGCGCCACGCTGGACCGCAACGGCCTGCGCCCCGGCCGCTACATCGTCACCCGGGATGGCCTGGTGGTGCTGGCCTCTGAAGCCGGCGTCATTGAAGTTCCGCCCGAGGACATTCTGAAGAAGGGCCGTCTGCAGCCCGGCCGCATGTTCCTGGTCGATACAGTCGCCAAGCGCATCGTCTCCGACGGCGAAATCAAGAAGGATCTGGCCTCGCGCCAGCCCTATGGCGAGTGGCTGCAACAGCAGCAGGTCACCATGGATGCGCTGCCTGAGCCGGCGCGCGTGATCGGCTCGAACCCCGAGACGCTGCTGCGCCGCCAGCGCGCCTCCGGCTACAGCGAAGAAGACCTGCGCATTCTGCTGACGCCCATGGCCATCGACGGCGCAGAGCCGGTTGGCTCCATGGGAACCGATGTGCCGCTGGCCTGCCTTTCCGACCGCGCGCAGCCACTGTTCAACTACTTCAAGCAGCTTTTCGCGCAGGTCACCAACCCGCCCATCGACCCCATCCGCGAAGAGATGGTGATGTCGCTGATCAGCTACCTGGGCACCGAGCGCAACATTCTGGACGAAACGCCGGAAAACTGCCACACGCTCAAGCTGCCGCAGCCCATCCTCACGAATCGCGACCTGGAAAAGCTGCGCC
>JAJXXG010000907.1 GCA_021781255.1 Acidobacteriota bacterium | reverse complement strand
CCGTTAAGAAGAGCACATTCCGGGCGGCGTGTGCGCCGCATAGAAGGATTCAACTCAAACTCCCATGCTCCCGGGCTTTTGCCTTATCCCAATCGAAGGCCTGAGACGGGCGGCAACACGAGGATGGAATGACGCTGGAAGAGTTGCGCAACAAGATCGATGCACTGGACCGCCAGCTTGTGGAACTGCTGAGCGAGCGGGCCCGGGCCGCGCAGATGATTGGTCACCTGAAGGCCGCAACCAGCCTGCCGGTTTATGAGCCGGCCAGGGAAAAGGTGATTTACGCCAATGTGCGAGCCGCCAACACGGGCCCTTTGCCGGACATCGAACTGACGCATATCTACGAGCGCATCATCGACGTGATGCGGGCATTGCAGAGGAACGAGTTGGCATCGGAGAGAAATGCCCAGGCGGATGCATCGGGGTTCCCCACGACAGGTCCTGGTCGTGGGGGTGATTCGCCGGGCCACGGCACTGGCGCAGAGGCGCCTGAGACAGGGAACAAGCAATGATCGTAGCAATGCAGGAGAAGGCCACCGAAGAGCAGATTGACGCAGTGATCGACGCCATGGTGGAGGCCGGGGTCAGCGTGCATCGCACCACCGGCGCAAGCCAAACCATACTGGCCGGCGTGGGTCCCACAGCCAGCCTGGACCTGGGCAAATTTGAACTGTTGCCGGGCGTGCTGCATGTGCACCGCATCAGTTCACCCTACAAGCTGGCCGGCCGCAGCTTTCGCCCGGAAGGCACTGTGGTGGAGTTCCGCAACGGCGTCAAGCTGGGCGGCGAGCGCGTTGTGGTCATGGCCGGGCCGTGCTCCATTGAGAATCGCGCGCAGATTTTTGAGACGGCCGAGCGCGTAAAGGCCGCCGGCGGCAGCTTTCTGCGCGGCGGAGCCTTCAAGCCGCGCAGCTCGCCCTACGCCTTCCAGGGCATGGGCATTCCAGGGCTTGAACTGATGCGCGAGGCCGCGGATGCGCACGGCCTGCTGGTCATCAGCGAGGTCATGGAGATCTCGCAGATTGAGCCGATGCTGCCCTACGTGGACTGCTTCCAGGTAGGCGCGCGCAACATGCAGAACTTCAACCTGCTGCGCGAGCTGGGACTGGTGCGCACGCCGATCCTGCTCAAGCGGGGCATTGCCGCCACCATTGAGGAGCTGCTGCTGTCGGCTGAGTACATTCTGTCCGGCGGCAACTACCACGTGATTCTTTGCGAGCGCGGCATTCGCACCTATGAGACGGCGACACGGAACACGATGGACATCGCAGCGATTCCCGTGGTGAAGAAGCTTTCTCACCTGCCGATTGTGGGCGACCCCTCGCATGGCACGGGCCGCCGCGACATGGTGGCCCCGATGGCGCGGGCTGCTGTGGCGGCGGGCGCTGATGCGATCCTGGTGGAAGTGCATCCCAACGCCGACAAGGCCGCTTCCGATGCTGCGCAGACGCTGTATCTGGAGCAGTTTGAGGAACTGATGGGCCAACTGCGGGTGGTTGCAGCGGCGGTGGGCAGAACGCTATAAGGAGAACCGGGAACGGTCCGCATGATTGAGCGCATCGCCATTCTGGGTACGGGCCTGCTGGGCGCATCGGCGGGTCTGGCGCTGCGCGCAGCGGGATTTCGCGGCGTCATCACGGGCTGGAACCGCAGCCCGGAGCAGGCGCAGCTTGCGCTCGCCATGGGCGCGCTGGACGCGATTGCAATCGACCCGATCGAGGCTGCGCGAGCCAGCGATGTGGTGCTGCTGGCTGTGCCCATCTATGCCACGCTGGAATGGATGGAGAAACTGTCTGGCGTGCTTGGGCCCGACCATCTGATCACGGACGTGGGCAGCACCAAGGCGGATATCTCTGCGGCTGCTTCACGGCTCTACAACACGACGGCGCGAGCGGCGTTTTTACCCGGTCACCCGATGGCGGGCAAGGAGCGCGGCGGCGCGGCGCTGGCCGATGCGAATCTGTTTCGCGGTGCGGTGTGGTTGTTTACTGACGATCCAACCTGCGAGCGGTCGCCACGCGCTGCGGCTTTGGTGCAGGAATGGCGGCAATGGGTGGTTGCGCTGGGCTGCAAGGTGATTGATCTCGATCCCGCGCGCCACGACGAGCTGGTGGCATGGGTCAGCCATCTGCCGCAGTTTGTGGCCACTGCGCTGAGCGCGCTGTTGGAAGACGAAGTGGGCGATGCGCCGGAGTTGAAGCATGTGGGTGGCCGGGGCCTGCGCGAGATGACGCGGCTGGGAGCGAGCCCCTTCTCCATGTGGCGCGACATCGCACACACCAATGCCAAGGCCATCGATGCAGCGCTCCAGGCCCTTGAACAGCGCCTGGCGCACATCCGCGAAAACCTGCGCACTCCTGCGCTGCGCGATGAGTTTGAAAAGGGGAATCGCTTCCGGCGGGAGTAGAATTGCCCGCATGAACAGGCAAATCCGCGCATGGTTCGCAGTCTTCGTTCTCTTGCCGGTGCTTTCGTGCGCGCAGCAAGCCTCCCCCGCGACAGACGCGGTGGGTCAGTCTGGGGAAGCTTCGCCGGCCCATGGGCCTGTGCTCAAAATGCGCCCCGCACCCAAACCGGACAAGGGCAACATCCAACTCGATGTCGTGGTCACCAATAAGGAAGGAATCCCCGTCACGGGTCTTGTTCTCAAGGACTTCACCTTGCTCGACAACAACCAGCCCGCAAAGATTGTTTCCTTTCGCGAAAGCGACGCCATCGCTCACCAGGCTGACGACTCCACACAGGTCATTCTACTTCTCGACGCAGTCAACCTCGACTACCTGATTTTGTCCCGCACGCGGGATGAAATCGCGAAATTCCTGCGCCAGAACGGCGGACACCTTGCCCAGCCGGTATCCGTCCTGTTGTTTTCCAACGACGGCGCAAAGGTTTTGCTGCAGCCCTCCACCGATGGAAACGCGCTGGCCGCGGAACTGGATAAGACCAGTGCAACCTTGCGCGTAATCGACCGGGCAGGAGGCGTCAACGGCGATTCAGAGCGGCTGGGGCTGTCGATCAAATGGCTCACGACGATCGCGGAGAATGAAGCTAAACTGCCGGGCAGGAAGCTGCTGATCTGGACCGGCCCCGGATGGCCAATGCTCGACCGGGCAGACATTACAACCTCGCCCAGGGGTGTGCGCCTGTTATTCGATTGGGCCGTCGACGTCTCCACTACACTGCGCGAGTCGCGCGTGACGCTCTCCGATGTTTCACTCCCAAACCATGATCCTAATTTGGACGCGAACTTCCTGGACACGGACATTTATGAAAGTTTCTTGAAGGGGGTAAAGACAGCCAATCAGATGCAATCCGCAAACCTGGGCTTGAAAGTAATGGCCATCCAAAGCGGCGGACGTGTGATGTTTCCGGATAACGATCTCGCCGCCCAGATCAGACGCTGCATTCAGGACGCGGGTGCCTTCTACACGCTCTCCTTTAACTCGCCTCACACCAACCAGGCAGACGAATATCGCGAACTGAGAATCGTGATTGACAGGCACAAGATGACCGCCCGCACCAGCACCGGCTACTACAATCAGCCCTAGTCAGGCCTCGATTACAAGGCCTTGGATTTCTGCAATATTTTCATTCGATAGCTCGCTCGTCTATCTGCTTCGCATGGATAGCGGCTTTCGTGGAGAGGCTGAGTGAATCCTTCGCAAAGACAAAGACGTTTCCATCAGGATCCTCCACGTAAACATGCTTTTTCCGCTGCGCGATTCTCAGTCCACGACTATCCAGCCGCTTCGCGGCCTCAGCGATATTCGAAACCCTGAAAAGGAATTGAGGTTGAGCGCCGACGCTTTCCTCGAACAGGCCGATCCACTGGTCGGTATCGCCGGAGATGCGCATCCGCACCTCCGCGCTCCCCTTCATTTCGTCAAAACCAAGTTTGGTTTCGTAAAACTGCCGGGCGGCCGAGAGGTCATGAACCGGCATGCGGATTGCCAGAAGTTCGTCCGAGATGCGAAGCGCGCCAAGATGCTTTCCGCGGTCCTCAAAGTGGCGGGAGCCTGGGAGGTACTGCGTGAATTCAACCACGCGGCCGTCCTGGTCATGGAAAGACGAGATGAGATTGCCCGCCCCGGCTTTGACCACCGGCGACAGGCGCAGGCCGCGCGCACTATAGAGACCATAGAGTTGCTGCAGCGAGCCGGATTCATAACAGACATGCATCCAGCCCAGAGCGTCTTGCCCGTCGTTACGCGGATACAGCTCGATGAACTGATGGTCGTTGACTTTGACAAAAACTTCAGCCGGCACGGCGCCATTGGCAAGAACAAATGCCTCGTCAAAGCCGAGGGCATGAAAGAATGCGCGTTCCCTCTGGAGGTTGCCGACGCGCAAGGCGATATGGGCGATTCCGCTCACCGGCGGAGCCTGCGCAAAGGCGCCCGGCAGGCAGGAAAGAAGGACAACCATGAGCAGCGCCACAGTCCGTCGTCTCAAGATGGTCACCACTCACTCTCCGCAACCGACCGGGTCCGAGCTTAATTTCCTGTGTATGGTCGCCGATTCATGGACCGTTCCGCCAGCAAAGAAATGACCCCATGACCGAAGGAAGGAGTTGGTCATGGGGCCGGTGGTCTGATTCCGCCTTCTATGCCGCTTCCTTTGCCGGGTCGAGGGTGTTGAAGCCCTCGGTCTTTGCGGCTTCCAGCAGTAGTTCTGAGGCGGAGACGAAGATGATCTCGGTGCCCTGGAACATGTCGCGGGCCACAATGGCGGCGCCCAGTTGCAGAGCGTCGGGCCAGCGGAGCGCGGTGCGGTCGAGGAGCTGGCGGGCGGCCTCAAGCACGGCCGGGTTCAGCGGCTCCTGCACGGTGCGGGCTGCTTCAAGGCGGAGGATATCGAGGGCAGCCGTGGCATCTTCAGCGGTGATGCTGCCGGTGCGCTCGCGCCTCCGGATGGCCGCGTAGACTTCCAGCGGCGTGGAGGCCGAGATCAGCTTGCGGTTATCCTCGACGGCCTCCATCAGGCGGATCAGGGCATCGGTGCCCGGCTCCTGCACAAACAGCTTGGCGAAGGCCGTGGATTCGAGGAAGTAGCAGCTCACATATCCCCCCGTTCCGATTCAATGGTTGCGGTCATCGAGCCTTCCTGGACGGCGACAGGGTGGAAGCGCTGTGCCTCTTCGGGAATGCCGGCCTCGGCGCGGTTGAGGCGGATGGTTGTGGTGGGGTAGGCCGGGGTCTTTGGGTTGGCGATTTTGCTGGTCAGCACGACGCCTCGCTGGATGGCCTCAGCCAGCACAGCCTGGCGCGACTCGGGATTCTGGTTCCAGCGGAAGGCCTTGCGCGGCAGGAAGGAGTCGCGGAACCACTTGAGGGCGATGAAGGCGTGGCCGCCCCGCTCGGCTTCAGCCAGCGCGGCGCAGAGCTCTTTCACGCGCGCATCGAGGTCGGCGGGAATGATGGCGCCCTGGTTACCTTCCTCATCGTCGAAGGCATGCGAGACCGGCGCGCGCGTGATGCGAGCAGGTCGCGGAGCCGATTCAGACCCATCGATTCGCTCAAAATAGATGCGCACCTCATCTTCCTCAGGGGACCAGGCTTCAGCCAAAGCGTTGCGGCGCTTGCTGCGGCCGTTCTCGCTGCACAGTTCGACGATGGCCTGGTATCCGGGAGGAGCCAGGAAATGCAGCGCCCGCGCCAGACCCGGGTCCGAGGAAAATGCCAGCTCATTCAGGGCTTCTTCAATAATCTCTTCCGCATCAGGGATACTCAGATTGGATACATCTACGCTGTGTTGCACAGCTTTTGTCGCTTTCATTTCTCTTCTCCGTCTAAATCCTATTTAGCCAGCAACGACTGCATGCCTGGGGGGCGGATGAGGTCGTCGCTTTGTAATTCACCATGCTGGCAGACGATACCTATCTACGCCAGGCGGATGGAGGTTGCGTCATTTCTCGGATGGATTCCCGGCCGATATGCAATACATTTGGTTATTCAAAAAAGCCGACAGCCACTAATCCGTTCCCGTTTTTCTATTGGATGCCCTGGGACTTGAGAAATTCTTACCTAATCCATCATGGAAGCTAGCTGTGTAATAGTGTATCCCAAATTTACGCTTCTGGCACACACAAGTTGCGGGACAAGTCAATTCCGGCCAATCTGTTACCGAAACGGCACCCGGGAAAAAGCAGCGGATGCAAGACGAATCCCCCCGGCGTGCGTCTTCGTACAATGTGAGTATGCGGCGAAGTATCCCTCTATTGGCAGTCTGGTTATTGTCCTGGGCTGGAATTCAAGCCGGCGCACAGGCATTTGACCTTGTTGGTCCCAAGGTTGATGTCCGGGTGAAGCGGGGCGAGGTTACTTTGCCGATTGGCGAGGTGCCCAATCTTCTTCCCGGCGACCGGCTCTGGGTTCACCCCGACCTTCCCGGCAGCCAGTCGGCGCGCTATGTGCTGGTGGTGGCATTTCTGCGCGGCGCCACGAATCCGCCCCCGACGGGGTGGTTTACCCGCGTGGAGACCTGGAAGCGCGGCGCGCGCAATGAAGGCGTGTTCGTGACCGTTCCGGAGGAGGCGCAGCAGGCTCTGCTCTTCCTTGCGCCGGAGACCGGCGGAGATTTTTCTACTCTGCGCAACGCCGTGCGCGGACGTCCGGGCATCTTTGTGCGCGCCGGACAGAACCTGCAGGCGGCCAGCTG
>JAJXXG010000288.1 GCA_021781255.1 Acidobacteriota bacterium | reverse complement strand
GGCAGATCGCCTGTGCGAACTGTCATATCGACTCCACGTTCGATGGCTTGCAGTGGGATCTGGAGCCGGATGGATTTGGACGCGACATTGTGGACAATCGTCCGATTGAGGATCTCAAGGGTACCGCACCCTACAAGTGGAACGGCGGTAATCCGAATTTGCCGACCGAGTGCGGCCCGCGCACGGAGAAGTACTTCTGGCGCTCGGAGCAGTACGACGATCTGACGCTATCCGATCTTGTGACCTACATTCAGAGTCTGCCTCCGCGGCCTAATCGATATAAGCTGCCTGGCTACGAATTGACGCCCGCGCAGGAACGCGGCAAGGCGCTCTTTGTGCGTGCAGTGGATAAGTTTGGCGCTCCAATCCCTCTGACAAATCGCTGCGTGTATTGCCACAGCGGGCCCAAGGGGACGGATCAGAAGTCGTTTGACGTGGGAACGAAGAAGGCGACGGATGACTCAGGATTGCTGGACACACCGCAACTGACGAACATAGCACTGTCAGCGCCATATCTGCACGATGGGTCCGCTTCGTCGCTGGAAGAGATATGGACCGTCTTCAATCCGGAAGACAAACATGGACGAACAAACGATCTGACCAAAGATGAACTCAACGACCTGATCGAGTATTTGAGGACGCGATGAAAAAAATCTTCGTGACGGCATTCTTTCTGTCGGCCAGCCTGCTGGCCTCCGCGGCGCCGGCTGATGTACCCAAAGCTGGCGCGGTTCCCAATATGCCGCGGTTCCGGTTTGAGAATTTTTCCACCGCCAATGGCTTGCCCGACAATCACGTCTACACCGTACTGGTGGATGGGAATCGTATTTGGGCGGGAACCAATAATGGGCTGGGACTCTACGAGAACGGCAAGTGGAAGGTGTTCACTACAAAGGACGGCCTGGCGCATCGTGCGGTGCTTTCGCTGGCGCTGGACAAGAACACCGGGGATGTTTGGGCAGGGACGATGGGAGGGTTGAGTCGCATATCCGGCGGCCAGATTAAAACCTACACGCAGTTGAATTCGGGGCTGAGCAACGACGTTGTATACGGGGTATCCATTGAAGGCGAAGACGTATGGGTCGCTACCGCGGCTGGTGCGTGCAGACTGAACCTTCGCACAGGCGCGTGGGACCTCTACAACGAGCGCAATACGCCGATGGTCGAGATCTGGGTTTACGGGGTTAGCGCTACACCTACGAAGGTCTATTTTGCGGTATGGGGCAGCGGCATTTTGGAATACGACCAAAAGACCAAGGCCTGGGACAAATACGAGGATCCCGATGGCGAAACGGAACTTGTGCTCTTCAAGGACCAGGGGCTGATCCACGAGATCACAACGTCAGTCAGCTATGTGGACCATGTGCTGTGGGCGGCAACCTACTTTGGCAACAGCCGCTACGACGGCCGCTACTGGCACAACTTCTTGATGAAGGACAGCGGGCTGCCTTCGAACTTTACCAACGCGGTGAAGGGAGTGGACGCCAATCGGGCGTGGTTTGGTACTGACAACGGCCTGGCGTACTACGACGGCACAAACTGGGCTATCTATCGACCATCTCTCACCACACATAAGCCGGAGATGACAGTGCGCGACGCCGCAGGCCATGTCACGGAAATCCCGGTGACGTCAGCGCCGGCACACAACTACATCCTCGGTATTGACTTTCAGGGCAAGGATATCTGGGTGGCGACTGCCGAAGGGTTGAGCCACGGAATCTTTCAACCGCAAGAATAAGGAGCCAACATGATGCAGGGAATTGCAGAAGTTCTGGAGTCTATTGGGCACTCGCCAATCCAAAAGCGTGCTATGACCAACCACGGTGTATTGAATGAGGCCTACTGCTACGACAAGCCGAGTTCGTTTTCACGCGGGATGCGCATCGACCTGAATGGGTTGACGATCCTGCTGATTTCGGGCACGGCGTCGATCGACGAGAATGGCGTCAGCGTCCATATCGGCGACTTCCGCGCGCAGATGCGGCGGACTCTGAAAAACATTACCGCGCTGCTGGAGAGCGAAGGCTGCACCTGGCACGACATTGTGCGCACCAGTTGCTATCTGCGCGACATAGACCGCGATTACGACGCCTTCAATGAAGAGCGCACGTCGTTTTTCAAGGAACAGGGACTTGATCCGCTGCCGGCATCCACGGGCATCCAAGCCAAACTATGTCGGCCTGAGCTGCTGGTGGAGATTGAAGCCATCGCCATGTTCCGCACGGAAAAGACCTGCTGCCATAACCACAAGGAGTAGCTCACATGCGCAAGGGATGGTTGTTGGCGGCCTGCGTTGGCGCCGTGTGCGCGGTCATGGGCGCGGGACAAACCACGGCCAAGGGAACGTGTGCGTGCGGGGCGCATCCTCCCGGACCGCCGAAAGACCGCACGGTGGAGCCCTATGCGGGCGAACCGGCGGATCTGAGTCCGTATGAGAAATTCTCGAAGCCGTATTACCTCTATTACACGCATCCCAACATTTACACAGGGTCGGGGCGTGATATTCCCGACCCGAAGAACCTGACCGAAGTGCGTATAGGATTTTTAGGGCCCATCGAAAACAATCCGGATCAGGTGTCTGGATTGCGGATGTTACACGGGGCGCAACTGGCAGTGGAAGAGGCCAACGCGCGCGGCGGGTATGGCGGCAAACCCTTCCGGCTGATGTTGCATAACGACTACAACAACTGGCAGGCGAAGGCATCCTATGGCCCGGAACGGCCGACTGACCCCGGCATCTGGGGCTCGCCGTCGGATGAAGCGGTGAAGATGGTCTACGACGACCAGGACTGGGCGATCTTCGGTTCCATCAACTCCGAATCGACGCATATCATCCTGCGCGTAGCTCTGAAGGCCGAGATCCCGATTGTCAACTCGGCGTCGACCGATCCCACCATTCCTGAGACCTATATTCCGTGGTATTTCACCGATCTGCAGGATGATCGTGTGCAGTGCTTCACGCTGGCGCGGCGCATCTTCACCGAGCTCGACCTGAAGCGCGTGGGGATCTTGCGCGTGAACAACCGCTACGGGCGAATGGGAGTGGGCAAGTTCCGTGATGCCTCGCGAAGGCTTGGCCATCCGGTGGTGATCGAGCAGAAGTATTTGCCGGGCGATACCGACTTTACGCGGGAACTGAATATTATTCAGGGATCGCGCACGGATTCCATTGTGTTGTGGGCCGACGAAACAGAAACCGCCAATATCTTGAAACAGATGAAGTCTCTCGGCATGAAGCAGCGCGTCTTTGGCTCCTATCGCACGCTGGGGCCTGACATGCTTGCCGCTGCGGGTTCTGCGGCGGAAGGCTTCGAGGCGGTATTTCCATATAATCCGACGCGCAAAGATCCGCGCTGGATTGCCTTCAATCAACGCTTTTTGGCGCGCTACCATGAGCCTCCGGAGCAGTTCGCTTCCCTGGCCTACGATGCGATGAATGCGTTGCTCGATTCAATTTGCGCCGCCGGGTTGAACCGCGCGCGCATTCACGACGCACTTGCCGATATCCAGGAGTACGACGGCGTAACCGGGCACATGGTCTTCGATCCAAACCAGAAGAATGTTGCGCCCATGTATCTGGGTACGGTCCACAACGGGGCGATCAGCTACAAGCTGGCGACAATGGACAAGGAGCGCGCCGCGCAGCCGTCCGCTGGGGAGAGCGCATCTTCAGTCCAGGGGACTGAAGATGCGTCCGTGACACCCTACGCGCGGGTGGGCGAAAGTGGTGTCAGTTATGCAGGGCCGCAACGTCCGGATGTGCCCGCCGGGCCGGTGCGCGTGGTTTTGTTTGGACCCGGAGCAAATCTGGTGGTGGAATCGGCTGCGGTGCAAAAGCAGTTGACGGCGGGCAAGACGAGCGGCCGGGCATGGGAGTTGCTGCCGGTGGCAAGCGATCAGAACTGGGGCGCGGCATCCACGCAGCTTGTCCATGCGCTGTGGGACGAGAACGCACTCGCGATTATTGCGTTGGATCGCAACGCCGCGCATCTGTCGGAACAACTCGCGCTGAAAGCCTTTGTGCCGGTGGTCGCCCTGAGCGATGACAAGGCGCTGACTTCAACCAACGTCCCGTGGATCTTTCGATTACCTGCCGGCACTGAACCTGCAGCGGCACTGCGAATGGTGCAGACGGCGGAGGCACGCAGCGGCGCCAACCCGGAGCGGCTGCGGGATGTGCTTGCTTCCGGCGACGACGTTGCCGGGGCGGCGTTTCTTTCAACAGGTGAGCCGCGCCAGCATTGACACCGCGCGCAAGTGGCGGCATAAGAAAGGGCAGCCTGTGCAGGCTGCCCTTTCTCTATAAGCAGATGGATCTACTTCCGAACTACGGCAGGTAGTAACGAAGCGAGGTTTCGATTACATTATCTGTGCCCTTCGCGCCGCCATTCGGATTCAACGGGCCACCTGTTCCTGACCAGATGTTGCGTGTGAAGTAGCTGTACTGGAAGCCTTGGCGCAGACCGCCCTTAGGTCCCTTGTAGAAGTAGAACCAGTAGCCGGCAGTGCCTTCCTGTACATCCTTATTGTTGCCGCCGCAGTTGGCAGGGTTGCCGGGCGCATAGCCAATCGCGCCGTTGGTCGCGCCCGAGCCGGTTACCGGCTCGGTGTTGCAGCCGGACATCGCGGTCAGGGGTGAGCCGTAGCCGATTTTGCCCCAGTAATCGCGATAGACATAGTCGCCACCATAATTCAGGTAGACGAGCAGGCGTGAATTGGGATTGAGCTCGACCGTGCTCAGCGTCGAAAAGGCCTTGAGCGGGTCAATCTGTCCGTCGGGGCGCAGCGTGATGTCTGCGATGGTGGATGAGCCGTAACGGCCTACGCCCTTGCCGTACAGGCCCTTGAGTCCGATGGTGATCTTGTTGTTGGCCAGCGGAGCACGGAAGCCGCCGCCGATGCCGGCACCGGGGATTGAGTCATTGTATGCGCCAGCAGCGGAAGTGGCATTGGGATAGATGCGGTCGCGGAAGAAGCGGCTGATGCCAAAGATCTCCCAGTGTCCCCAACCGGGCTCAAAGGCCATCTTGGCGATGAAGTCAGGTGCAAGGTTGAAGGAGTAGTTCGCGGTGGGGTTGAAAAGGCCGCCGCCATTGCCCGCCGAACCGATCAGCAGATTGGTGGGCAGGTTGGAGCCGGCGGGGTTCAACGTCTGCGCATTCTCTACAGAAGCGCCCATGAAGAACTTCCGGTTGAAGTCCTTGGATACGCGGAAGCTGTACTGACGCGTCCAGACGAAGCCGGCTTCGTACTGGGGGTCGATGGTCGCCGGCAGAATCTCAGACCCGCGGGTGAGACCTTGCGTGGTCTCAGTTGCAAGTGACCAACCCTGACCACCCGAAAAGTCCCAGCCGTTGCTCAGCTTGGCATCTGTCCAGAGCTGGCGTTGACGCAGCACGTAGCTGTTGCTCTGATTGTTGTTGGATGTGATGCCGGTACCCAGCCAATCCATCTCGTAGTAGCCGCTCAGTGTCATGTTGGCCAGTTTTCCGACAGCCTTGATCGCAAGACGCGACTGGCGGCCAGTGGCTGTGAACTCGCTCAATTGCGCGTAATCGGAATACTGCAGCGGGATACCTGTGAATGGTGTGTTGATGCCTCCGCCGGTGGCGCCGGTGCGGTTCACAGATTCAGCCGCCAAAAAGCTGCCCGTAGGCGAGATCGTGATGCCCTTGAAGTTGATCGCGTCGGGGTTTGCGATCTGCTTCTTGATGGCTGAGGTCTCATCGGAGACCGTCGTGGCCAGGGAGAGCGAATTGGACTTCAGATCGTTGACCGTGGACTGAAGTGTGGTGACCGCTGCGCTGTTCTCCGTGGTTGCCTGTTGTTGAGAGTTGGCCGCAGCCTCCGCTTTGGCCGCGGCGGCCTGCGCATCTGCGGCCGCCTGCTGAGCCTTTTGCAACTCGGCATTCTTCTCTGTCAGATCGTTTCTGAGGCTGTTGATCTGGCCTTCCATCTCCTCGCGGAGCGCCTGGATCTGGTCTTCCACGGATGGCTTCGTAGGCTTGGTAGCTTTCCTGGTTGCGTCGCTCTTCTTGGCGGACTGCGGAGGTGCGCCGGCAAAAGCAAATGAGCCGGCAAGACTGGTCGCCAGAACAACGGGAGCAACAACGCTGAGTCTCAATTTCATTGGGCCTCTCTTTTCCTCTTGAAACAGATTGATTCCTGGGTCACGCGTGCAGCCTTCACACGCGCATTCCTCCGCCGACCCTGGCATTGCCCGCCGCACGTCATGCGCATGCGGGCAGGGCTGCGGAAAAGACCGCAAGCGGCCGCGAAAGACATGAGTGGTGAAATCTGCCTTTGTTTGGCCTTCTCTGATTGAAAGGTTCGCAGAGTTTTATGAACGTATGACTAATTCATCTACTTTTAACAAGAGGAGTTAATGGGGCGACAATGATGAATGCTATGTAAATTCACTGTCTATTCACAAAATGATGGGTAGAGATGACGCGAGAGTCCACGCGTGCCGGGCAATTCCAGGCGGATTCTCGACGCACTCAGTTCCTGGCAGCGGTCTCTTCCTTACCTGCACTTAGAAGGTTAGCGAGCAGTCGATAGGATCCTGGCACTAATTCAGGTAACTGGCGATAGAGGGCATAGGCTGCGTAGATATAAGTTCCCTTGCCGGGATGGGCCACAAGCAGTCCGCCGCGC
>JAJXXG010000835.1 GCA_021781255.1 Acidobacteriota bacterium | reverse complement strand
TGGCGTCAGCTGCTAGAGCGAAACCACCATTAAGCCGCGCCTGTAACCGCTCGAATCGGAATGGGGACTTCGGGGAGAGATGAAACCGTCACATCCAGGACTGCGCCCCGCTGAATCCGGTAAGGAATAAGAATTACGCCGGCCAGAGAGAACCATTGATACTGCGTCAGCGTGATGTGCGCCACTCCCACCGCATTCAGATGTTCACTTATGCGGCTAAGAGCATGCCCCAGGGCGCTCTGGATCGCTCCTTGATTAGTTTCACCTACCCCGCTTCCCAATGACCGGCCGTCGATCTTGATCAGATTCCATCCGAATGCCTTAAGTTTCTTTTGGAGCCGGCCGGCATCTCCCGTCACAAGATTCCAGTCTTCGCAAAACTCATTTGTGGCGAGCCTCAGGCGGGCGGGCAGTTCGACCTGCGCACGCAACAGCATGTCCAGTTCAGCGATGTTGCGCATAGGAACAGCTTTTCCTGGCATTTCGGCCGCGTGAATGGAGCAGTACGAGGGGAGTCGCTTGACGGTTAGAACGCCTCAACACTCGAGCGGGCCCCAATCGACCGGCTCGATGATCGTGTAGTAGATCGGATTGCGGCAGTGCACGCAATTCGCTTCTCGAACAACACTGAGCGAACCACCGACAAGTTGGCTAAAAGGCCGCAAACACTCAGGGCACTCGATCGTAACGCAGGACTCTCCTGAGGCATCGTGTCCGTTTCGTTGAATCGAGAGGGGTGCCTTGAGGGGTGCAATCCAGGCTGACAGTCGGTCCGGGCGGGGCAGTTCTTCAAGGATCTTCAACAAAGCCCGGAGGCCGCTGCCCTTCTGGAAGAAGGCATCGGCGGCAATCCCGGATGACGCCTCATCGCCGCGAAATGCGCCGCTCATGGCGATCAACGGGATTGAGGGAAATCGGCGGCGAATCACCGAGAGGAACTCAAATCCAGACATACCCGGCATGTTGAGATCGGAGAGGACAATGTCCGGAATCTGCTTGCGGATTTCGATCAATGCGGAGAACCCGTCTTCGGCTGTTCGAACCGGGTAACCGAAATCAGTCAGCGCCCACGATAACGTCGCTCGGATCGAAGGCTCATCGTCGACGATGAGAAGGTTTTCCTTCGCTTCAGGCATATCTGACCTCCAACCTGAATCGCGGTCCCACACGAGGAATGCCGTGAGTATGCCGGAACATTCGTTGGCGCTATGAGCAATTTTGAACACTAACAAGGAAATTCCAACGCACCCGCCGCGAACCTGGGGTTTTTACCAGGTTGCAAGCTTGAGCTCGCTCTCTTCAAAGGCCCCCGCCATGATCCCCCTGCGCGTGGTGGGCAGAATTGACCAGCAAACCGACTCAATGGCGATTAGAGTCCCGACATCAGGTGAAATCGCTACGAAGGAGGTACCGCATGAACCATCTGTCCGGCCAGTCTTATGTCCACAGACCAAACAAGGATGGATCGTACGATTCGATATGCACCAGGTGTTTTGCCACGGTGGCTTCAGCGAGAAACGAGGCCGAACTTACCATGCTGGAGAGCACCCATACCTGCATCCCCGATTGGCATTATCAAGCCACCCTCTAGCCGGAGGTGTGATGCTAAATAGCGTAACGGGAGAGCATGGTCTCTGCGCCTTCTCCGGCGCTTATTATAACTTAAGCAGGCGCGCATGTAACCGGGTGAAGCTCAATCGTGAAGAACCACATTGAGCAGCGACTTGTGGACGCGGATGCGACCGTCATAGTCAATAAAGCCGAGCTTGCGAAAGCGATTCATGAAAAAACTGACGCGGGACC
The DNA here is from genome assembly GCA_021781255.1 of Acidobacteriota bacterium. The sequence continues at coordinate 4,855 of JAJXXG010000835.1, read as the reverse complement.
GCGTCGTCCCGATCATCTCGGCCAGCGTCTCCTGCGAGATTTTAGGAATCATCGATTCCGGCTCATCCGGCGTTCCAAATTCCGCCATCAGCAGGAGAATCCGCGCCAGCCGCTTTTCGCTGGAGTTGAATAGTTGATCCACCAGGTCGGCCTGGGTGCGCATACCGCGGACCAGCAGGAACTTCATGAACACGTCGGAGAAGCCATGCTCCTCATGCATCACGCGGATCATCTCATCCCGCGCGATCTTAAGTGCAGTACAGGCGGTAATCGCTGTCGCCGTCGCCAAACGCAGGCCAGGCGGGGCCGCAAGCGACTCTTCCCCAACAAAGTCCCCGGCCGCAAGGAGCGTGATGGTCGCTTCTTTGCCGGCTGTCGAAACAACCGTGACTCTTGCGCGGCCTTTTTGCAGGTAGAAGACCGCGTCCGCTGGATCACCCTGCGAAAAGAATGTCTGCTTGGGCGCCAATTCGACGATTCTTCGCCCCAGGCCAGCGCTCGCCAGGAAGGCGGCTGCGTCAAAAGCCGGTTTTGCAAGCGCAACCATCAATCAGTTCCCCTTCCCTTTCAGGAATCGCGAGGCCCAGACTGCATGTAAGTAATAAGATGCGGGTTCCGGCGCGGGAGGGTTTCACCATCGCTTGTGCCGCTGGGGCCCGCTGAGTTGCCGGAATGTGTGGCGCGATCTCGCGGAAAGCCTTGCAGCCCACTGGATATAGATTCTCCCGCGGCATTGATCAGCTACTTCCCATAGAGAGCCCTATTGCTCAGATAGTACCATGTCAACACACCTAAAGTGAGGATACCTTGTGCGCCTCGGTGCGCGGAAGCATGTGGCGCAGCGCACAGGTAGAAAAGGGTGAAATACGTGAAAAGATTCATGACGTTAGTAGCATTGCTGGGCCTGGGTGTAACAAGCACTGTTTGGGCGGAAACCCGCGAAGATGTGCAGAACCGGCTCGACAGCGCAACGCTGGTGCTGCACCAGATTATGGCCGCGCCGGATAATGGTATCCCGGAAGAGGTGCTGGAACATGCCAAGTGCATTGCCGTAGTGCCGCATATGATCAAGGGTGGCCTGGTATTTGGCGCGGAGAACGGCAGGGGTATAGCCACGTGCCGAACAGCAAAGGGATGGAGCGGGCCGGCGTTTTTTGCCATCACTGGCGGGAACTGGGGATTGCAAATCGGCGTCGAAGGCGTGGATCTGGTGATGATTTTTCAAGGTGATAAAGGGATGCAGCGGATGATGTCCAGCAACTTCCAACTTGGAGCGGACGCTTCTGCGGCAGCCGGGCCAGTGGGGCGCCACGCTTCTGCCAATACTGACTGGAAGCTTAATACTGAGGTCCTCACCTACTCGCGGGCCAAAGGCCTGTTTGCCGGACTTACTCTCACGGGAGCAAATCTTCGCCGCGACGATGATTCGATGGAAGCATTCTACGGCCACGACGTCTCTACTCGTCGCGTTCTGCGCGGCGAAGTGGCCACGCCCGCGTCGGCAAACCAGTTCATCAACGCAGTCAGAGATGCAAAGGCGCAAGCTATTGCCTCGAACTAACTGCTGGTGAATGCCTTGAGTACGCCTGCGGCGGGATTCCCTTCTCAGGCGTTCGCAATGCAGCAAGGAGGTACTGGTTCTATGGCTTCTGGGCTTTAGCTTTCACATCGCCGGCAGCCTGATTCACCTCTTGCTTCTGGTTGCGTTGATCATCCTGGTCATCAACCTGGTTTCCAGACGGCGCAGAGTTTTGTAGACCGAGCTGAGCTTCGGGAGTCTCGGTTGGCACCGGCAGTCGAAGGATCACAAGTCTGAAGATTGGATCGTTTCCCAAAGAAGTGATCCGTTTTGTACAGTTTTCTGTCTCCAGGATGAGCAAATCTAGCTTAGAAGGAGTGCGCCGGAGCGCAGCCGCGGTGGTTTGCGATGCGCTGGAACCAACTGCAGGACCCCTACTGCCGATTCGTGTGCGCGGCGCACTTCCTTCCTGGAGAAGCGGCTCATGAACGCCCTGTTGATCTACCCGGAATTCCCCGAGACATTTTGGAGCCTGAAGCACGCGCTCAAGTTTCTGGGCAAGCGGGCGGCACAGCCGCCTCTGGGTCTGATGACCGTGGCGGCCCTGCTGCCGCGCGCCTGGAAGAAGCGGCTGGTGGACACCAATGTTGGGCCGCTGCGCGACCGCGACCTGGCATGGGCTGACGTGGTTCTGTTGAGCGGTATGCACGTTCAGCGTGAAACTCTACTGGCTATCGTGGACCGTTGCCGGGCGCGCGGGCTGCGCACCGTGGTGGGGGGGCCCATCGCCAGCAGCGTGCCGGCGGCCGAGCTGAAGGCCGATCACGTGGTCATCGGAGAGGCCGAGAGCCTGATTGCCGATCTGGCCCGGGAGTTGGAAGAGGGGACGGCACGGCCCGTCTACCAGGCCGACGAACGGCCGGAGATGACGGTCAGCCCGCTGCCCGACCTGAGCCTGATCAAGATGAAGAAGTACTCAACCATGACGGTCCAGTACTCGCGCGGCTGCCCATTCAACTGCGAGTTCTGCGACATTATTGAGATCTACGGGCGACGACCCCGCACCAAGGCTGTGGCGCAGGTGCTGGCCGAGCTGGACCAGTTGCGCGCGGCGGGCTGGCGCGAGTCGGTATTTATCGTGGACGACAACTTCATTGGGAACAAGGCGCGTGCCAAGGAACTGCTGCAGGCGCTCGTCGAGTGGCGCGCGCGAGTGGCGGCGGGATTCGACTTCATTACTGAGGCCTCTATGAACCTTGCCGACGACCCTGAGCTGATGCAACTAATGAAGTACGCGGGCTTTAAATCCGTCTTCCTCGGCATTGAGACCCCTGACGAGTCGGGCCTGCTTGCCAGCAACAAGCTGCAGAACACGCGGCGTAGCCTGCTCGAGAGCGTGGCCCGGATCCAGAGCTACGGGATCGAGGTGATGGGCGGCTTCATCCTGGGCTTCGACACCGATAAGGAAGACATCTTCGATCGCATGGTCGAGTTCATCGAGAAGAGTGGCATTCCCATCGCCATGGTGGGACTGCTGCAGGCCATGCCGGGTACGCAGCTCTTTCGGCGCTTGCGGCGGGAGGGCCGGATTGTGGACGCGGGCGGCGGCAACAATACTTTTTGTGATCGGCTGAACTTTCTGCCGCGCATGGACGCGACAAAGCTGGTGGAAGGCTACCGCGAGGTGATGGAGAGGATCTACAACTGCGAGGCCTACTACGAGCGCGTGAAGCTCTACCTGCGCCGCGCCTACCCGAAGCCGGTGAAGCGGCCGGCGGGAGAGCGTGCGAATAGACGGCCGCAATCCGAACCTTGGATGACGCGTTCCAACCTGCGTGCGCTGGTTCACTCGATCGTGCGGCAGGGTGTTTTCGGGCGGCATCAGTGGAGCTACTGGAAGTTTCTTGCGGAGGCAGCAACGCGGTATCGCCGCTGCTTCGGCGCCGCCATGACCCTGGCTGTGATGGGTTATCACTTTCAGGTGATGACAAGAAAGCTGTCGAAGGCGATCGATGCAGCGACACAGACTGCCGAATCCGGCGAAATCCTGCTCCAGGATACGGGCAGACATGCCCCTTAGCACTCGCACATTCAGTGCATGTTGCAAAGCAACCGCGGAGCCGGCGATTCGGACTTGGCCGATCCTGCTAAAGGAGCTTTCCTGCCATGCGACCTGACATTGTTCCCGGTGCACTCTTCCCTGATTACGAACTTACCGATCACGCTACGAATCGCCGCAAACTCTCTGAACTGCAGGGCCAGCACCCGATGGTTCTGGTGCTCAGCCGCGGTGGTTATTGTCCCAAAGACCGCCGGCAGGCTGAACTCCTTGTCCAATTCCACCGGGAGATGGAAGTTGCATACTGCCGGCTGGTCACCATCAGCACCGACAACATCACTCTGACGAGCGAGTACCGCTCGGGCGTCGGCGCACACTGACCATTTCTCTCAGATGCGGGACGAATCGTACAAAAGGACCTGGATATTGCCGAGTACACCGACCCCGACCACAATCCGATGATTCCCCATGTCATTGTTCTGGAACCGGTTCTCACCTTTGCTGCTCATGGGTCCCTGATTTTCGCCCTCTATCAGTTGTCATGATGCGCGTGTCTGCGATGCACTGTTACTGCTGTTGAGAGCACTGGGGTTGCAGCCGAGGGAGGCTCCCGTAGCCTGAGGATCCGAATAGCGCCCTCTGGCGCGACCTTCAGACTAGCCTTTCCACTCAGCTTGCGAGCGTTTGGGCGCGATGCAATCGAATTGGCGGCACGCAGCCTCTGGCAGGCGTATGCTTGAGACAGGAGCTTGTCTTTCCCTTCTCGCCTTCAGCATTCCATGCTTCGCTCCAGACGAGTGTCTTTCAGGCACGCAACCGAACGACTGGAGCCGCTATGAGCGCCATCAAGACAAGCGATGTCAAGAATCACCTGCGTTCCCCACTTCATTCAAGGATTCATTTGGTCTCACCCGAAAGCCAACCCGATGCGACCGGATTTTCCGCGGACGAACCCGACGCAATCAAAGCACATCCGTCGTTCTTTGCTGAGGATTTCGTTGGGGAACATTCGTCGCCCAGCGTAGCCGTAGTCGCGACCAATCTGCCGACAGTTTCGATTGGTCCGAAGGCACTTTCGGCATCGAAAAGCGCGAAGGCTTGAATCCCCACTCCGTTCTCCTGCGCGAGGACTGCGTGCTGCCGGATCGTCTGGATCCCCTCAGGAAACCTGTTTGCGAAGGCTGGACCCTTGTGGAAGAGATCACAGCGCCGGTTCTTGATACCATGATTCGCCGAATGGGCTGGCATTTCCCGTGCGTGCTTCGCCCCTATTGCCG
>JAJXXG010000010.1 GCA_021781255.1 Acidobacteriota bacterium | reverse complement strand
ACCTGGTCATCCGATCGTCCTCGCAGCCGAACGCGCGGGAGGACACGGCGCAGGGCGGCCCGATCTACGAGTGGCTTCACTACGATAACTTCCATCCTTACGCGAAGTTTCTGTACGGCCAGGGCAGTATCGACTTTATCGGGAGCTCTACTTACGCGCACGACACGCGCAGCTTCTGGGCGTTGGGCGGAGGATTCGAGTACCGGCTCTACCGGCAGCTCTGGCTGCGCGCCGATTACGAGCACCAGCGGTGGCAGCCGCTGCTGGGATCGAATTTCATCTTCAAGCCGCAGGGTTTCACGGTGGGGGTTGCGTATGACTTTGCGCATCCGCGCCGGCAGGAGCGCTGAGCGAGGCGGACGCAGGCAGGTGTTAGTCTAGCCAATGTATGCATCGCCCGCGGCTGCAGAATCCAGTCTGGTATGCAGCGGCGCTCGCCGCCGCAGCCTGCATCGGCAGCGCCCAGACGCGCCAGAGTCCAACGAGCGCGGGGTACAAGGCGGCGCCGGTTCCCGAGAGCAAGAGCGAATTGCCGTACCGGTCGCGGCCTGTGCCCACGGTGAGGCAACTGCTGCCGTTTAGCGAAGACGACGGGGCGGCGGCGATGAGCCACTTTATCAGCTACCGGACGGAAGCGGAGATGAGCGCGGACGATCGCGCGCTGGCGGCACGGATGGTCCCGGCGATCCGGGCGGCGGCGCAACAGGAAGAGATCGAGTTCGACGGACGGAAGTGGAGCTACCGGCAACTGGAGTGCCAGGCGGTTCCGGAGCATCTGCTGCTGCTGTTTGAGACGGAGGGCGGGACGCGCAACGCGAGCCTGTTTTCAGTCGCGATTGCGCGCGGCGGGCAGGGCCGGGTGCGCGTGATTCCGGTGCAGCGGCGAGGCTACACGCCGTACACGCCGGCGCCGTCGAATGCGCTGGCGATCGCGGAGTTCAATCGCATGCGGGCGGAGGAGCCAAAGGCCGCGCCCGCCGACTGGATGGCCACGAGCCTTTGCTATGCGGCGCTGACGGAGCCGCAGGCGACGACGGCGCTGCAGCCGGCGACGGGAGATGCGAACCCGGCGCTGTCATTTCCTCCCACGCTGGAGGCTGAGGCCGACGGGATATCGACGGTGCAGTTTGTGGACTTTGCCGCGCCGCAGAGGCCGATGCAATGGACGATCAGCTATGACGCGGCGGGGCAACTGCTGCGGACGCTGCACGAGCCGATGCCGTTGTTCGCGACGCGGATTCTGCCCTAGTAGGCAGCCTTGCGCTGGGGATACCAGGTGAGCTGAATATTGGTGGTGGTGACGGTCTGCGCTCCGGGGAGATAGATGGGCGCCTTGTAGCGCTCGACGGCAAAGCGGCCGTCGATCTCAAAGTCTCTGCCGATGCGCTTGACGGCGCGCAAGGCGAAGTCGTTGAGGGTGGTGCCGCCGGGGATGAAGTTGTTGACGGCTTTCTGATTGCGGGCGCTGATCTGGAGCCACTCGTTGCCGCTGAGGTGGTAGGTGATCCAGGCCTGTCCGCCCTTGTCCTCGCGCCCGATCCAGTCGCCGAAGAGCTGTCCCTGGTTGGTGTAGCCCTGCTTCTCAATCTCTTCAAAGTACATGAACTGCCCGCCGGTGCTGCGGTTGGTGGGGGGATCGGTGGAGGCGCCTTCAAGGCGGAGGTCGAGGCGGGGAATGCCGGGAAAGTGAGAGAGATAGATGCCGGGGCGTACGGCGGCGCGGCGGGGCGCGTCGATGGGCGAGATGTCGTCGTGGACCTCGGAGTCAGAGTAGAGGGTGATCCAGTTGCGCAGGTAGGGCAGGCGCCAGGAGAAGTCGAAGGCGCCAAAACGGGCGCCGGGGTCAGAGGAGTTGCCTTTGTTGGCGCTGGTTCCGGCGGTGACGCTGAAGAAGCTGCGCAGGAAGGAATGGAGGTTGACGCCCTGATGGCCGTGGCCGCCAAACATGGCGGTGCGCTCGAAGCCGAACTCGAGATCGCGGTAGGGGCGAAAGCTGATTTTTTCGACGTGGACCCAGGGATCGCCGGGGTTGATGACGTTGTCGGCGCCGGAGGCGGGATTGAGCAGGTAGGCGGGATTGGGCATGAAGGTGTGCCCGCGGAGCGCGCCGATGAGGAACTCGTAGCGGAAGGGCCCGGTGAGCAAGGAGAGCCCGGGAACGTTGAGAGGCTCGATACGGTTGATCTCGAAGGCATAGAAGTTCTGCGCGTTGTTGGAAAAGGCCATGCTGGCGCCGCGCGCGGGTCCGAGCCATTGATCCTGTTTGCCGAAGGAGATGACGTGGTCGAGGAGCTGAAAGGAGAGATAGGCCTCGAGAAATCTTCCCTGCGCGGCGGAGGCGATGGGGCCCTGGGGGATAGTGGTCTGGTTATAGACGGCGGTGGTGGGGCCGTAGGGCGGAGTGGCGGAAGGGATGAAGTAGAGGGTGTCGTCGATATTGGAGAGTTGCTGCGCGAGCGCGGCAGAGTAGCCGGCAGCGGAGGGCGCGCCCTGGAACTCGCCGCGGAGATAGAGGGCGAAGCGGCCGGCGGTGGCATAGCCGCTGATGCCGGAGTAGTTGTTGAAGCCGCCTTCATAGGGCCGGCCGTAGTCGTTCACGATGGTCTGGCCGAGATGGTAGCTGTCGTCGAGGGGCGTTCCGCTGATGCCGCGGAAGAGGCTGTAGATGGACTCGATGCGCGCGCCGCCGGGAACGGAGCCACAGGGGCCCTGCATGTCTTGGTGCAGCTCGTGATTCAGGGCGAGGTAGATGCGGCGGGCCTCGATGGCGGCGGGATCGCCGCGGTCCTCGCGATCGACGATGAGCGCCCCGGCGTGTTCGAGCATGTGCATGAGGCCGGCGCGGGTCCAGGGACGAAGGCCGAGATAGACCGTATCGACGTAACCGAGCGAATAAAGGCGCAGCATGGCGGGATAGACCCAGCTATCGACGGGGATATAGGGGGAGCCGAGCTGCGCGGGACCGCAGGGTGCGGCGGCAAGCGGAGCGGCACCGACAAAAGCGGCGAGCGCGGATGCAAGGAGAGCGGCCATGAACCCCGGCCTGTTTTTAATCATCATCTACCTCATAGATTAGACGGTATGGTTTTCCCGGAATGGGATGGGGCGCGACGGAGACCGGAGCAGACGTCGGTTCCGGCGAGGGCGGGGCGGATGCAGGTGCGATTGCACTTACGCAGCGCGGCGGCGAGCAGCCGCGGACAGAGACGCGGCGGCGGATGCGGACTTCCTCTTCCGTTCAAGCCGGAATGCCCCAAAAGTGCGGTAGGAGAAAGGCTGAATCTGGATTACCCTGAAGGAGCTGAAGCTGCCCCACCGCGCGGGTTCGCGATAAAGAATCCACGCATTTTGCTGAAGACCTGGTTGGCTTACGCACGTTGAGCAGGCAGTGCGATTGGAGAAGTCCGGATGATTTGTTTTTTGTGCCGATCGAACAATATGCGACTGTCGCGCATTCGACTGGCAGATCTTCCGCGGCTGCTGCAACTGGAGTTTCCGGTGCGATGCCGCAACTGCTTCCGGCGGACGTTTGTGAAGCTGGGGGAAGCGTGGCCGCTGATCACGGGCAAAAAGGCATCGAGCCCGCGGAATGGCGAGGGGCGGCCGGACGGACTGGCACGCTGATGGCGCGGGGCGCGAGGCCCGATGGCCAGCGACCGATTGCAGAGCGGGCGAAGCGCGCGCGGCGGCGCGGAATTATTCATGACATTCAGCGCGAGGGTTTCTGACGCGGGATTTGACCTCGACCGCGGGCGATCCGCTGTAGACTTTCCAGGGCTTGAGATCGGAGACCGCCAGCGAGGCGAGTCCGAGGACGGCGCCTTCGGCGACGTGCACGCCGGGAGAGACCGAGGCGCGGGCGCAGATCCAGGAGTAGGCGCCGAGGCGCATGGGGCAGGAGATCATGGGAAAGTCAGGGTGGTTGTAATCGTGCGAGGCGCCGCAGATGTAAGCGTGCTGCGAGACGATGCAGTGGGATTCCATGTAGAGGAGCGAAGGGTTGTAGATCTCGGCATGGTCGGCGAGGGTGCAGCAGTCTTCCGCGACGAGGTTCCAGGGGGCCCAGATTTTGCCGCTGGGGTAGAAACGACAGCCGGAGCCGATGGCGGCGCCGAAGAGGCGCAGCAGCATGGCGCGCCAGGCGTAGAACGGCGGCGGCGAGGCGCGGTAGAGCAGCAGATAGACGGCCTGCCAGAGCAGACGCCTGAGACGATGCGCCAAGGGAAACGACGGGCGATGGTAGGGATTTTCACCGGCGGCGGCCTGGATGTGATGCACGGTGCGGCGGGGTTGGGGAGTGGTTGCGCTCATCTGTGTCCCACATTATTTCGCAAAGCGGCGAGGCGGACAAATTCTGCGGGCGCGTGTGCGGAGGCCGGCGGCGCGAACGACGCAGGCGGGGCAGCGCGATGCCGGCGCCGATTCAGACGCGGTGATGGGCGACGTACCAGTCATAGGCCTGACGGATGCCGTCGTCGAAGGCGGTTTGCGCGGTCCATCCGAGGCTGCGAAGGCGGCTGACGTCCATTACCTTGCGGGGAGCGCCGTCGGGGCGGGAGCGGTCGAAGGTAAATGATCCGTTCCATCCGGCGACACGGGCGATGGCCTGGGCAAGTTCGAGGATGGTCATGTCGCGGCCGGTGCCCAGGTTGAGAAAGAGCTCGTCGGAGTAGTGCTTCATGACGAAGACGCAGGCGTCGGCCAGATCCTCGGTAAAGAGAAATTCACGTCTGGGCGCGCCGCTGCCCCATAGCTCGACGGTGGGTTTGTTTTCAAGGCGGGCGGCGTGGATCTTCATGATGAGGGCGGCGACGACGTGGCCGTTGGCGGCATCGTAGCGGTCGCCGGGGCCGTAGAGATTGGCGGGCATGACGGAGACGAAGTCGCAGCCATACTGGCGGCGATAGGCGGCGCAGAGCTTGATGCCGGCGATTTTAGCGATGGCATACCACTCATTGGTGGGTTCGAGGGGACCGGCGAGCAGCGCCTCTTCGCGCATGGGCTGCGGAGCGAGGCGGGGATAGATGCAGGAGGAGCCGAGGAACAGGAGCTTGCGGACGCCGGCGCACTTTGCGGCGTGGATGACGTTGGTCTCGATGACGAGGTTCTGGTAGAGGAACTCGGCGGGGCGGGTGGCGTTGGCGAGGATGCCGCCGACGGTTGCGGCGGCGAGAAAGACGGCATCGACGCCGCGGGCGGCCAACCAGGCGTGCACATCGTCCTGGCGGAGGAGGTCAAGCTCGGCGCGCGAGGCGGTGAGGACGGTGCAGGCTTCGCGCTGGAGGCGGCGCTCGACGGCGGCGCCGGCCATGCCGCGATGGCCTGCGACCCAGACGCGCTTACCGGCGAGGTCGAAGCTACTCATGACGGTGGTCCCGGAAAGACTCCGCGGCGATGACCTTGAGATCGGAAGCGACCATCTCCGCGACAAGCTGCGGGAGGGTGACCTGATGACTCCAGCCGAGCAGGCGCCGGGCTTTGGAGGGATCGCCCTGGAGGACGTCAACCTCAGTGGGCCGGAAGTAGCGGGCGTCGATGCGGACGAGGGTTTCACCGGAGGCAGCGTCGAGGCCGACCTCATCGACGCCCGAGCCGCGCCAGTGGATGACGCGGCCGACCTGCGAGAACGCGAGCTCGACGAACTGCCGGACGCTGTGGGTTTCGCCGGTGGCGAGGACGAAGTCATCGGGCAGCGGCTGCTGCACGATGCGCCACATGCCATCGACGTAGTCGCGCGCGTGTCCCCAGTCGCGGCGGGCATCGAGGTTTCCGATGTAGAGGGCTTTCTGGATGCCGAGCTGGATGGCAGCCACGGCGCGGGTGATTTTGCGGGTGACGAAGGTTTCACCGCGAATGGGGCTCTCGTGATTGAAGAGGATGCCGTTGGAGGCGTGAATGCCGTAGGCCTCGCGATAGTTGACGGTGATCCAGTAAGCGTAGAGTTTGGCCACGCCGTAGGGGCTGCGGGGATAGAACGGAGTGGATTCCGATTGCGGGGTCTGCTGCGCCTTGCCGTAGAGCTCGGAGGTGGAGGCCTGGTAGAAGCGGGTTTTCCGGTTGAGGCCGAGGATGCGGATGGCTTCGAGGATGCGGAGAGCGCCGGTGGCATCGGCGTTGGCGGTGTATTCCGGGGTTTCAAAGCTGACGTGCACGTGACTTTGCGCGGCGAGGTTGTAGATCTCATCGGGCTGCACGGACTGGATGATGCGAATGAGGTTGGTGGAGTCGGTCATGTCGCCGTAGTGAATCTGGAAGCGAGCGCCGGGGACGTGGGGATCCTGATACAGATGATCGATGCGCGCGGAGTTGAACGAGGAGGAGCGGCGCTTGATGCCGTGGACAATGTATCCCTTGCCGAGCAGGAACTCGGTAAGATAAGCGCCGTCCTGTCCGGTAACGCCGGTGATGAGTGCGATTTTAGACATAGGTTGATCCTTGCAGAGGATGACAACGGGGGGCGCGCGCGCCGGCAGGCCCCAGTTTATCGCGGCGGCCCGCGGGCCGCGATGCGGGCCGAGGGGTTGCATATACTGGGTAGGATCGCGCTACCGCGAGGCAACGAGCGAACAGCCCAACGAGGAGAGAGATGCGGGTTTTAGTGACAGGCGGCAGCGGCTACGTGGGATCGCACGCGGTGCGCGAGCTGAGCGCGGCGGGCCACGAGGCGGTGA
>JAJXXG010000269.1 GCA_021781255.1 Acidobacteriota bacterium | reverse complement strand
GCTTATTGTGCCCGACCTTACGGACTTCTTTGCGAGCTGTTTTCATGCGGTGCAGGAGGTGGCCATGCGGCACGACTACCAGACGATGGTGGTGGCCACGGGGCGGAGCGCGGCGCTGGAGAGCCAGCAGCTTGAGGCCATCGCCAATCACCAGGTGGCTGGGCTCATTCTTGTTCCTTCAGGAGAGGACACGCCGCGCCTGCAGCATCTGCTGGATCGCGACATCCCCGTGGTGGCGCTCGATCGCCCCCTTGCGGGGCTGAACATAGACGCGGTGCTGGTGGACAATCGCGAAGGCGCGGAGACGGGCGTGCGCCACCTGATCGACCACGGCCACACGAGGATTGCCTGCGTGGGCTTTGAGGGTAGCTCGTATACCGCGCGCGAGCGCTTCGAAGGCTACAAGCAGGCCATGCGCAGTGCAGGCCTGCGGCCGCTGGTCTTCAACCAGGTGAACACGCTTGCGGATATGGAGGCGCTGATCCAGCGCTGGGCTCATGCAAAGGAGAGGCCGACCGCAGTCTTCTCTGTCAAGCGGCTGGCATCCATTCGGCTGGTGCAGGCGCTACACCGGCAAAAGCTGCGCGTGCCGCAGGATATCGCGGTGGTTGGATTTGACGATTTTGAACTGGCGGAAGAGCTGGGCACGCCGCTCACCGTGGTTGCGCAATCAGCGACCGAGATTGCGCGCGCTGCAGCCGAGCAGCTCTTCCAGCAGATCACGAGCGCGCCGCATGCGGAGCAGCCCGCGCGGCAGGCGGTGAAGATGATCTTCCCCACGCACCTGATCGTGCGCCGCTCGTGCGGATGCGCCGGGGAGGAAGCCGGCGCGGTTTCGTGACGGGCCGCTACTTTTCCTTCACCTTGATGACGAAGTAGGTGAAGCTTTCACCCTTGGGCAGCAGCAACTGATGCGGCACGCCTGCGGGAATGTGCACAAAGTCGCCCGGATTCAGCTCCTGCCGTGTGCCGCCTTCCACCGCCGTGCCCTTGATTTCGCCCGAGGAAGCAACCTGCTGGTTCTGCACGGTGCCGCCGCTGACCAGTGTTGCGTGTCCCTGGACGACATAAAAGAAATCGGCAAAGCTCGGATGCACCTCAGCGCCACCGCTCTTTTCGCGGATGGCGATCATCGTGAAGTGATTGGGATACTCGGTTAGCTTCGTGCTGGCGTTGCCGCCGCTGGCTTCCGCCTTTGCCACCAGCGCCTGGGCCTTTGCGGTCAGCTCGGCCTGCGTCCAGTGATCCACGGTTGCCTGCTGCGCCACCGCGAAGGGCGCTGCCAACACGCAGGCAGCCACTGCCATACCAATCCAATTGCATCGCATTGATGTGTTTCCTCGTCTCGTTAGAAGTTTGCTTCAGCGGCTGAGCCAGCCTCCGTCCACCACCAGGACATGTCCGTGCATGTAGTCGCTTGCGCTGGAGGCAAGGAACACCGCGGCTCCGGCCAGATCCTCCGGGCTGCCCCAGCGGCCGGCCGGAATGCGTTCGAGAATCTGCCGCGAGCGCTCCGGGTTGGCGCGCAGGGCCTCGGTGTTGTCGGTTTCCATGTAGCCCGGCGCGATGGCATTCACGTTTATGCCCTTGGCGGCCCACTCGTTGGCAAAGGCCTTGGTCAGCTGTCCCACGCCGCCCTTGGCCGCCGCATACGAGGGCACCGTGATGCCACCCTGAAACGTGAGCAGCGACGCGATGTTGATGACCTTGCCCGAGCCGCGCGCCAGCATGTATTTGCCCGCGTTGCGCGTGAGGCGGAAGACGCTCGACAGGTTCGTGTCGATCACTGCCTGCCAGTCCTCGTCAGAGTGGCTTACGGCGGGCGCGCGGCGAATGGTGCCTGCGTTGTTCACGAGGATGTCGATGGCGCCGAGGTGCTCTACCACCTGCTCTACCAGCCGCGAGCATACTTCGGCTTTGCTGACGTCACCCACCAGGGCGATGTGCTTTACGCCCGTTTGTGCGATGCGGGCGGTGGTGGCCGCGGGCACTGCCTGCGAGCCGTGCAGCGCAACCTGCGCGCCAGCCTGTGCCAGCGCCAGCGCAATGCCCGCGCCCAGGCCCCGCGAGGAGCCGGTGACCAAGGCTGTCTTTCCCTTCAAACTGAAGCGATCCAGAATCATTGCTGCGTATGCTCCTCGCGTGTTGACTACAGCAGGTCTGCGACGGCCAGTGCGTCCATGTCGCTGTAGACCTGGCTTTCTCCGCCCATGCCCCAGCAGAAGGTGTAGTTGCGTGTGCCGACGCCGGCGTGGATGGACCAGCCCGGCGAGACCACCACCTGCTTGTCGGCAATCACGATGTGCCGTGTCTCCTGCGCAGGGCCCATCAGGTGCACCACGCGCTCGCCTTCCGCGATGTTGAAGTAGAGATACACCTCAGACCGCCGCATGTGCGTATGCGGAGGCATCGTGTTCCACACGCTGCCGGTGTGCAGTTGCGTAAAGCCCATCACCAGTTGGCAACTGCGGACGCCCTCCAGGTGGATGAGCTTGGTGATCTCGCGCGCGTTGGCCGTCTCTGGTGCGCCCAGCTTGACGCGATCCAACTGCTGGCTGCGGATGAGACTGGTGGGATAGACCGCATGCGCCGGATAGCTGAGCAGGTAGAACTCCGCAGGCCTGGCGGCATCGGCGCTGGCGAAGGAGACATGCTCGTTGCCGCGGCCCACGTAGAGCCCGTCGAGATTGTCGAGATCGTACGTTGTCTCGTTGACGGTCACGGTGCCCGGTCCGCCGATGTTCAGGATGCCCAACTCGCGGCGCTCTGTAAAGTAGCTGGCCTTCAGCGCGTCGTCCGTAGGCAGAACGAGCGGAGCGGCAGTGGGCACGGCAGAGCCAATCACCGTGCGATCCAGATCCACGTAGGTCAGGCTGAGTTCGCCGCGGCGAAACAGATCGCTGAGCAGGAAGGTCTCGCGCAGCTCATCGGTGGTCATGGTCTTGTAGCGGATGACGTCCGCCATTTGCAGTATCTTCACGTGTGTTCCTTTCCAATCTGAACCGTTCGATGCGGAGTGAGGTGATCCTCAGCGGGCGATGCGCGCGGCGCCGCCGCTCATCACGCGCAACACTTCCTGCAGGCTTGCCGTGCTGGTGTCGCCGGGAGTCGTCATGGCGAACGCGCCGTGTGCCACACCGCATTGGATGGCCCACTCCATGTCCTTGCCCGCAAGCAGGCCGTAGATGAGGCCGGAGGCGAAGGAGTCTCCACCGCCGACGCGATCCAGAATCTCTACATCGCGCTGCGGCACATGCACAATGCCGCCCGCATGCAGCGCAATGGCGCCCCATGCATTCACGGACGCAGAGTGGGCCGTGCGCAGCGTGGAGGCGATGATCTTCAGGTTTGGATAGGCAGCGGCCACGTCGTGAAGCATCTTCTTGTAGCTCTCCACCGGAAGCTCGGCAAAATCCTCGGCCACGCCTTCCATGTGGATGCCCAGCACGGCGGAGAAGTCCTCTTCGTTGCCGAACAGCACATCGACCTTGCGCACAAGCTCGCGATTGACCTCCTGCGCCCTGGCTTTGCCGCCAATCGCCTTCCACAGCGAGGCACGGTAGTTCAGGTCATAGGAGACGGGTGTGCCCGCGGCGTGCGCGGCATCCATGGCATCCGAGGCTACGGCCATCGTGGTCTCAGAGAGCGCCGTAAAGAT
Source organism: Acidobacteriota bacterium (assembly GCA_021781255.1). The sequence continues at coordinate 3,014 of JAJXXG010000269.1, read as the reverse complement.
TCCGCCGGTGTGGAACCAGCGCGCGCCCATCTGCGGGCCGAAGATCTGGTTCCAGTCATAGTCGCCGGGCTTGAGCTTGGAGACGGCAGTGTGTCCGCGGTCAGAGCAGCCGAGGGCCGCGCGCACGCCGAATCCGCGCTCGGTGAAGTTGAGCCCATTGCGTACCTCGCGGCCCACGCCGTCGTAGGGAAGCCAGCGCACCAGGTCCTGGTCAACGCCGCCCTGCAACATCAGGTCTTCCACCAGGCGGCCTACCGGATTGTCGGCAAGCGCCGTGGCGATTGCCGTGCGCAGTCCGAAGCAGCGACGCAGGCCGCGCGCCACGTTGTATTCACCGCCGCCCTCCCAGGCGCGCAGCAGCCGTGTGGTGTGGATGCGCTCTTCCACGGGGTCCAGGCGCAGCATCACTTCGCCCAGGCTGATGCAGTCCCAGCGAGTGGTTCCGGGGGCTTTTATCTGATTCGTCAGCGAGTCCAAGGCATCCTCATTTCAAATAACGATAACAATTCTCTAAAGGCCAAGGATAAATTGCCCTTATCGGGGCTGCAAGGGGAAATCGCGGTCTATTGTCGTTCTATGCGCCGGATGCGGGTGCGTTATCTTCGCAGGATCTTCTCCGCAGAAGAGGTAACGTTCACTTATTTGAGTGATTCGTCTGCCTGAGCAGGAACTGCGGCGGCGATGCGGTTTCGCGGCCGCCCCAATTGTACGTCGGCGGCATTGGCCCGGCCATGCGGCCGTGGATGCGGTGGCGTGGCCGGGCCTGCTGTGAACTTACTTGTGCTCCAGGGTGGCTTCGCCGGTCTTCACATTCAGCGTCCAGGGTTGCGGGGCAGGAAGGTGAAGGGAGCCGTTGCGGATCTCCAGCGGCATCCACAGGTAGCGCGAGTCCCAGAGCTGCTGCGGCCGCCAGATATCCGCCATGAAGATGACCGTGGTTGCCCTGGTGCCCGCCACCTTCAGCAGCATGGTCGACTGCGCGCCGTAGGTGTTTGCCTCTGGCGGGGCGATGTCGCGGAACTCCGTCCATGGGCCGCTGAGCGAGGGCGCGGTGGCATACACGTCGGGGTTGGGCCGCCAGCCGGTCATATGCGATCCCACGGCATAGTACAGGCCGTTCAAGTGCACCAGGGCGCCGCCTTCCAGCGGGGCGTGCACAAGGCTCATCTGCTTTTCGACGCTCATCGCATCGTCTGAGAGTTTGGCAATAAAGAATCCGTGCGTAGGGCGGGACTCGAAGATCAGGTAAGCCGAGCCGTCGTCGTCCACAAACTGGCCGATGTCGCGGCTCTCCTGCCCCAGCGGGCGAAAGCTGCGCACGTACTTGTAGGGGCCATCCACTGTATCGCTGACGGCTATGCCCACGCGCGCCAGCTTGTAGTGCCGGTCATCGAGGTGAAAGTACATCACGAACCGCTGCGTCTTTGCGTTGTAGAAGACCTTGGGCCGCTCCAGCACAAAGTCGCGCTCCGGTCCTTCGGGGTTGGCCAGCGCAAGCGCCTGCCCGCGATAGTGCCAGTGCGCGAGATCGGTGGATGAGTAGCATGCGACATAGCGCATGGCGGGATCATTCGACGGCGAGCGATCTTCGCCAAACCAGTAATAGAGCTTGCCCAGTTGCAGAATGCCGCCGCCGTGCGCCTGTATCTGCTGTCCGCGGTTGTCCAGCCACGGTTCTCCGGGGCGGATGGTTGCATGCTCCCGCGCCATTGCGCCGAGCGTGCCGCACAGCAGCACGGCCAACAACAGGACTGCACGTTCCAACCTGTTCCTACGATTCACTTCAACCTCCGGCAATAGGATGCCTTTTCGAGCTTACGGCAAGGCACCGGAGCACTGCGAATGCGGGCAATTCTGCGGCCGGGGCCAGCCCATGGCGTAACATAGGAATTCCGTGGGCTGCCGGCCGGACCCGGCGGCGGCCACGTGGGAGATGCGCCATGCCCATACACACCGTCATTGAGCCATTCCGCATCAAGAGTGTCGAGCCGATCCGCTGGACCACTCGGGAGCAGCGCGAAGAGCTGCTGAAGGCTGCGCACTACAACCTGTTTCTGCTGCCCGCGGATGATGTGTTGATTGATCTGCTGACGGACTCAGGCACGGGCGCCATGTCCACGCACCAGTGGGCCGCCATTATGGAAGGCGACGAGAGCTATGCCGGCAGCCGCAGCTATGACCGCTTTCGCAACTCCGTGCAGAGCATCTTCGGATACAAGCATGTGATTCCCACGCACCAGGGACGCGCCGCCGAGCGCATCCTGTTTGGCGTTGCCTGCAAGAAAGGCGACATTGTGCCGAATAACACGCACTTTGACACCACGCGCGCGAATATTGAGTTTGTGGGCGCCGAGGCCCTGGATCTGCTGATTCCGGAGGGCCGCCAGCCGGCGTTGCAGCATCCCTTCAAAGGCAACATGGATGTGGCCGCGCTGGAGTCGCTGATTCAAAACGTGGGCCGCGAGCGGATTCCGCTGGTGATGCTGACGGTCACGAACAACTCCGGCGGCGGCCAGCCAGTCTCCATGCAGAACGTGCGCGAGGTGAGCGCGGTGTGCAAGCGGCATGGCATTCCGCTGTACTTTGACGCATGCCGCTTTGCGGAGAATGCGTGGTTCATCAAGCTGCGCGAAAAGGGCTACGAGCACAAAACGCCGAGCGAGATTGCGCAGGAGATGTTCCGCCTGGGAGACGGCTGCACCATGTCTGCCAAGAAGGATGGCATGGCCAACATTGGCGGCTTTCTGTGTACCAATGACGATCAGCTGGCGCAGCAGGAGAAGAACCTGCTGATTCTGACGGAGGGCTATCCCACATACGGCGGCCTTGCCGGGCGCGATCTGGAGGCCATTGCAGTGGGGCTGCAGGAGGCGCTGGAAGAGGACTACCTGCGCTACCGCATCGCCTCCACGGCCTATGTTGGGGATCACGTTGCGGCGGCCGGCGTGCCGATTGTGCAGCCGCCGGGCGGCCACGCCATCTACCTGGATGCGCGCGCGTTTGTGCCGCATATT
>JAJXXG010001131.1 GCA_021781255.1 Acidobacteriota bacterium | reverse complement strand
CCCAGTCCCGAGGCCGATAGCGGGTATACATCATCTCAACTTTACCGGGCTTGCCAGCTACGCCAGGGATATAGCGTGATCGCTCCGTCTGGTGAGTTGCATAACCGGGAATGATCTGCTCGGGTGCAAACTGATAGTTGCGGTACCAATAATTCACGAACCTGGTTCGATCCGCTGAGACGCGATCAAAGTGAAGGTCCGGGAAGGGCTTAAAACTCTCCGGCTGCTCATCGGTCCCTGTAGGGTGAGGATAGCTTCCGGAAAGCCATATCCATGGACCGTAAAGTTGATAAGACTGGCGCCCGTCGATGACGATGGATGGATCAGCTCTTCGCAGAGCCTCCATAACCCGTCGCCAGCCATACCACTGTGAATAACTGCTGCTACCGGGAAGATTCAACCATGTGTAGTCAAAAGAGTATCCTGTAATCCCGGTTCGCTTCTTGAACGCGAGCAGCTCTCGAATAAGGTAGTTCTGGAATGCGCGCGATGCCAGAGTTGCATACTGATGACCTGGATCTCCGGAACGCCCACTGCCACGCTGTGCTCTTTTCACAATCCATGACGAATCCTTCGAAAATGGAATGGAAGGATAGACGTAAGCAAGCAAGCCTATCTTCCGGCTTCTTGCGTAGTCGATCATCTCTGATACAGATGCTGGAACTGGATCCTTTTCAGGATTCCACTCGCCCTTTCTGATCTTCTCTCCAAGATCCAGCCATAGCACATATCCCCAGCCCCAGCTATCGGTGCTATCCGCGCGAGCCGACAGTTTTGAGTTGCTGGGCGCATAGAGCAAGTTGTGGATTCCCAGGCTCGAAGCTATATCAATTATTCTCTTATACTCGCTGCGTCCCTCTGCGGTCCCTACATCAATCTGATAGTCGTTGAGCGTCCAGCCTACCTCAACGGAAATAGGCTCCGGAGCAGGATGGATCAGAAAAGCCCGAACACATTGAGTGAACGCGTTGATCTCTGCACGATCCATTCCATTCTTTTCCAACTGCGAGGGCGGGAGATGCCATTCCAGTACCATTTCACGCGGCAGGCGCTCACCGCTCCGCCGGTAAGTTCCCATGCAGGCGATATCGCTACGGAAATTTCCCCAGGACTGTCGCCATTCCATCTCGGGCGAATAATCGATGCTGACAGACTGACCATTATGATGCACATTGAGGAACGGGTTCTGCACCGTAAGCATGGCGCCCGCGTAATCCGCCAAGTGAAGGAAATCTCCGAAATCCTTGCCGGGGAGAAACTGACGGCTCTTTGCAGTTGTTGCGCCTAACTGAGGAACATAGGTTGACGGCACATAGTTACTTGTCACTTGAGTTTGTACAATGACGTCCCACGGAGTAACCTGATGAACAGTAAAGTCAGAACTCGGGGCGTGCAGGATTTCTATTCTCTTGGCAACAAATTTCCATCCAGGCTTGAGCCAGTACAGAACCCGTACGCGATAGCCATTGATCGTATATGAGTAAGAAATCTGGTTCTCGGTCGCAGCGCTAACCTCCGGCTTTGCCTCTTGACTGCGCAACGTTTCATCGCCAATAACCACTGACCATCTGTCTGCGGCAAGATCGAGACGTGCATGGGTAGCCGTGTCCTCAATCGCAATCAAGCCTTCAGGCCCGAACCGCGCGACCGTAGAAGCATTTCTCAATTCAAGATTGTTGGCGAAGGCCGACGCAGGAATGGCCGTCACAAAGAATGTAATCAGCGAGAATGTAAAACCTAAGTTCGTCTTCATTTGTACACCACGATGCCTGAGAGATGCCGAGCTTATCTTGCACTCCTGATGCCTTTGTAATCCACCGTGGTCGCCGCTCAGCGCAGCACAATTGAGGATTATCGCATTGCAGCAGAAAAATGCTGAGGAGACCGATTGACCCAGTCTCCTCACGTTGAAATGTTATGCAGACCTCAGAAAGTGAAACGAGCGGCAACCTGCATATTGCGCGGCGGCAGATTGCTATTCGTGGTGCCGAAGTTGGCGCTCGTATCTCCATAGTTTGTATCTACACCATTCAGGTTTACCCGGTTAAACAGATTGAAGATATCCAGCCTGAATTCCAGATCGAAGCGCTCCTTAATGTTTGTGGTTTTTGCCACCGTTAAGTCCGTATCTGCATAGCCGGGGTTACGAAATGCATTCAGTCTCTCATTCCCTTCCGTACCGCCTGGTTTGAATGTTGGCTGCGCGAATTGCGAATGAGTAATGACTCCCGAATCCACAGCTCCCGTATACTCGTACGATTTTCTGTCATGTTTCTGGTGGTAGCTTACAACATCGGGAATGTTGTAGTTATCACCATCGGCAGCATAGTTTCCGCTATCAGCCGCAAACGCGATGTGACCAGCTGCTAACTCGCTTTGGTAGTTAGACGCGGTAACAGTGACGCCCGCAGTATCCACAAGCGACAGTGGATTCCCGTTGTAGACATAGAAGGGCGTGCCGGATTGGAGAATTGTTATCCCGGAAAGATTGAAACCATTTGTTACTCTGCGAACAAATCCTCCAGAGCCAGTCACGCCGGGTATGTCGTAGCTCCAACCCAGTGAGAAGCGATTAGGTGTATCCCACGAGGAGGGGCTATACCACTGATTGATGTCATAGGTTGTCCCGCCGGTTGCAGTATAACCGCTGGGGTAGTTACCCCAATCGTCTTTGGATTCTGATCGTGTATACGATGCGGTCAGAAATCCGTGGGTGCTGAAGCGCCCCTTCACTGCAACAATTAGTGCATTGTAGTTTCCGCGCGCCCCGTTGAAGGCATAGTTGATGGCACCGAAGCTCGTGTTGAGGCGGGTTTGGATTCCACTCCCCGTCCATACGCCATTGGAGTCAAACGCTGGATGTTGAATCAGATCGCCGGGGATTAGATTCACATCTGCGCCGTAGGAAGTGTTTCCAGTATTGCCTCCAGCCACAATCAGGTTGTAGGAGTGACTTCCAGAGTAGCCAATGGCGGCCGTAATGCGATTTGTAACCTCACGCTCCAGTTGTGCAGACCAGTTGAGAGTATTCGGAGAGCTCAAATTGACGTCTGTGCCTCCCACATTTATCTGCGACCCCTCAATTCCTCCCTTTGCGTTTAGAGGGTGTCCGACGAATGCGGGGTACTGGAACCCAAACGGGTAGTGGTTTTGCGTTCCATAGCTGAAGATGGGCACTGCTGTGGATCCATTGTTATAGAAGGTCGGAACGACAAATCCAGGAGGGTTGCCTTTCAGCCCGTTCTCTGCGTTCCCCAGCGTGAAGTAGTCATGGTAGAGCCCGAAACCTCCCCGGATTACCCACTTGTTACTTGAAAAGGGCGAGTACGCCACACCCACACGCGGACTGAATACCCAATTCAGATCCTTTGCAAATACATGCGACTGCTGCGTCATGATGCCATTCGCCACCTGGTCCGCCAGGTTCTGTCCCGTAGCGAGGTGGAAGTTGGCCAGCACAGTTCCCTTAAGAGCAACATATGGGTTTCCGAAGTTGTCATATCGAATGCCGTAGTTGATCGTTAGTTTGCGGGTTGCCTTCCATGTGTCCTCAGCAAAGAGGCCAAAAGTCGTTTCCTTGTAGCCGTAGTTTCCGGGAGCAGGCTTGCCACTGACGGGATCGTAGGAGAGGCCGCTCTCGCTATATGGATCGTCATTAATCAGGTCGATCATGTTTTGGTAATAGAGATTGGGTTGGCCATACGCGCCGGCAAAGAGAGCAATGTCATCTCCGCGCCACGCTTCAAAACCTACCTTGATGGCATGTGACTGAACAATCTTCGTCAGCACGTCGCGCCAGTGGTAGCTGTGTTGAATGTAATCGCCATCCGCAAAGCCGTTACCCCATCCGGTGCCCAGCTGATTGACATTGACGATTGGAACGCTGAAGAGGCCCGACGCAGGTGAATGTCCTTCGATCCTGTTGTAACCGAAGATTGCCTCATTCAGCATGGTGGGTGAAAACGTGTGTGTCTCGTTCGCCTGAAATGAGAATACAAAGTATTTGCTCGTAGTGGCGAAATCGGGCCGTATGCTCGGACCGCCGTTGTCAATCGTGGTACGGAAAAAGTTACCGTAGATGCGATCGTTCTTGAAGTACTTATCGAGGCGAATGTTGTATTGCTTTGCGTTATAGAAGCTGGAAGAGTTGAAATGCCCATTATCAAACACGGGGGTTCCGCATGGAATGTTGTCGTATGCAGAACCGAGATCGCCAACTCCGCTCTCGCATGCGGCCTGATCCGCAACTGGTAGCGAGTTGCTCCATAACTGTCCAGCCGTAGCCTCCACGCCTGCGGTTGTGGCTCCGGTGGGCTTGTACTTTGCCATCAGTTGCACTTCAGGACTGTTCGGCTGCACGGTTTGTGCGAATTGGAGAAATTCCGGTGCTTCGTATCCCACCAGGCTGCTGCCGTTGGACGACAGCGAGAGATATGGCTCATAACCCACGAAGAAGAAGAACTGCTTCTTCGGGATTACCGGACCGCCCACAGCGAACGACATGTTGTTCACATGGTATGGGTTCAAGCGCGTCGGTTGAGGGACTCCGAACTCACCGCGTGCCGTCAGCCCCTGATAGGTGTAGTATTCGCTCGCGATCCCGTGAAACTCGTTTGTGCCGGACTTTGTTGTCATCACTGTCTGGATTGAGCTGGCTCGACCGTAGTCCACGGAATAGGTGTCGGTCTGCACGCTCACTTCCTGCACGGTGTCGGCGTTCGGGGTCAGATTGATGACGCCGGGACGAATACTGCTTGTAACATCCATTCCGTCCACAATGTATTGATTGCCATTTGCTCCACGTCCGTTGGCGCTTGCACTCACCCAGTTTTCAGGGGCGAAGTTCGTAGAATTCGCTGTACCCGGCGACGCTTGCCCGCCGAGTCCTGTAACGCCTGGAGCCAGGGTAATCACGTTGGTTGGATTCCGCCCTGGCAGAGGCAGGTTTGTGAGTGCGGTCGTATTCAACGTTTGTTCCAAACGACTGTCGGAGGTATCCAACAGGGGAGCTTGCGTGGTTACGGTAACCTGCGTGGACACATTACCCACTCTCAACGTCAGCGGCACGTTTTGGTTCTCATTCGTGGTGAGAGTGAAATTCGTAGTTGCAGATTCGAAACCAGATGCGGATGCCGTCACCGAGTAGGGCCCCGGCGCAAGACTCACGAACGAGTAACCGCCGGTGCTGTCAGTGGTTATCGCTTGAGAGACCTGCGTGTTCAAATTAAGAAGTTTCACGTTTGCCTTGGGAATGGCAGCTCCTGTGGCATCCACCACAGTCCCCTGTACGCTGCCAGTGAACTGCGCATAGCACGCGGCCGCAAACATGAATAACGCCGCCGCGGCAAGGATGTTAAAAATCTTTTGCGTCAAATTCCTCGTCATTGCTATCTCCCAAATTCAGCTTTCACTCTGAGTAGTTTTGCCCAGTTCTGATCTTCCCCAAGCCAACCAGCCGTACTGGTACAAGTTGGCTCAGGATGTCAGACATTACAGTGCCAGTCGGGGCTTTTTGCATCAAACTCTGGCATCGTACGCTCCGGCACATATCAGAAACATGAGCAACTGCAACCACTCTGAAATAGTTCAAATGGACTAGTGTACGACTGCCTTGTCGCGGTACCCGCACGCAGCGTAAGATTCACCTACTCTGCGATGTGGAAGCTCAACCAATGCGGGGACCGATGCGTGGAAGCCTTCATGCGTCGCCTCTTGCGGCAAGCGTTGTATGTCGTTGTTCTGTGCGCGGCCGGATGCGGTCACCGGCGTCCACCGGCGATCGCTGTCATTCCACAAACCGAAGGCACAACGCTGTGGGAAGCTGCACATGTTGGCGTCGATGAAGCCGCTGCGGATACGGGAAGCTCGATTTACTGGATTGCTCCAACGCGCGAGGATGATATTGAAGCGCAGATTCAGCTGGTGAACCGAGTGGTCAAGGGGCACTATTCCGGATTGATTCTCGCACCCGATCAGGCGCTATCTCTTATTAGTCCGGTGCGCAGAGCATTGTCGCAAGGAATTCCCACGGTGATTATTGGCTCTCCATTGCCCATCCCCGCAGGCGGAAATCTCTCATACGTTCTGAACGACGATAAAGAGGCTGGAAGAATTGCAGCGCAACATGTCGCCAAGATCTTGCATGGTCATGGAACGGTGGCGATTCTCGGCCTCAATCCCGACGTGAGCAGCACCATAATCCGCGCACGGGCAATCGATGAAACGCTTGCCGCGAATTATCCGCACATCCATATCGCAACCGAGCGATTGGGCACCTATAACACCCCCCATGAGCAGCAATTGGCCGAAGATGTACTCAGGACTCAGCCCAATCTGGACGCGATTGTGACGCTGATGTCCACCACGCTAGATGGGACTTTGTCTGCCCTACACGCCGCGCCTCGCAAACGGCGTGTGAAAGTGATTGGCTTTGACAGTGACGGCATTCCGGCTTTTGATCTCAACCCCGAACTGGATTGCGTCATCCAGGAAAATACTCGGGCTATGGGCCAGAAGGCGATGGAACTAATTCATGAAAGGATAGCTGGAAAACCCGCTCCGCATCTGATTTATCTTGAGCCCACAGTTATCACTCGCGCCAACCTCAACTCTGATGCCGTTCGTTACATGCTTTCGCAGGACTGGACTCTCGGCCGTTGGAAATGGAGCACCTCCCA
>JAJXXG010000180.1 GCA_021781255.1 Acidobacteriota bacterium | reverse complement strand
CCCAACACGCTCCAGCTTAATGTACCTGCGCATTGCATAGGGGTTCTTACGAACATTTTGTTGGATTTGTTCCGCAAACCGTCAATCAGTTCCGCTCCCCCTGCGCGGAACCAACCACGTGCCAAGATTTCAATAGCTTGATACTTAGGGAAGGCACGGAAGGGCAATCTGATTAATTCAAATGGCAGCAGAGGCTCGACGAAAAGTCAAACGACATTCAGATCGACGTTGAACGCTCATTCTCTGGCCCGATCGCCATTCGACTCAAAGTGCCGGAGTGAAAATTCCACTTCCCTGGCGCGTTCTGGGCACACTCAAAAGAGTTGGGCCTGATGCCGTTGAGTATGCGCTGGCATTAACGTTGCGCAGTAGTCAGATTCCTGAACGGGAGCAACGCGAACTGCTCGAAGGATAGTGCGCCCTGACGACGCTGCACCTGTCCTCGGGCAAGACTTTCTGTTCCCTTCTGGTGTATCTCCGCCCCTCTGGAGATTACGAGCCGATCGCCCAGACTTCTCACTTGCCGTCCAGTCCAGCGATCAACTAACGATTGGCCGCCTGAGTATCCAGGCAACTTCTCTGCAACCTACTGTTTACCCATTTGAGCTTGGATCTGCTTGTAACCTGCCGGTACCTCGAAGTGTGATCCGTCGATTGGGGCCGAAGAGAAGTTGGATGAAGTGGTTTGAGACTCCATTAGAACCGCGCTTGTAGGCGGCGGCGCATTCGAATTTTGAGCGGCAGGCGGCGGGTCGTTCTGCTTCTTGTGGCCAAACCCTCCAAACCCACCAAAGCCAAGATGGCTGGTCAGCGCGGACGCCGCACTCTCCTTGGCTATTTCGCGTCCACTGGGCATGGCGGGTGAGGAGTCGGCAGGCAGAGGAGCTTCAGAGGCCGCGGGCAATGGCTTTCCATCGGTGGTCATACCCATGCGCATCACCTGCATCACGGGCACTCCCTGGATCTTCTGCATCTCTTTGGCCATATCGTCAAGGGCCTGATTGGCGCCTGGCTTCTGGGCGAAAAGCTTCTTCATGTCCAATCCGCTCCCGGAAGTCACCGCCCCCATCTTCGCGGCCAGGCGCATGGAGAATTCGCGCATCTGTGCGTAGCCGGGAATCTCTGGCACGAGCCACATGTCATTGGTGATGGCCATCGCCCCAGTCTGCTTCGTATTCTGGTCGGTGGCGTTCATCACCATCGTCAAAATGGCTTCATTGGCTGCGAGGCCGCTGACCTGCTTCTCCGCGCTGGTCTTGCGCACGTGAACGTCAAAGCTCATCTTCACGTTGTCGGGATTGGGATTGGAAGCCGCCGGACCCGCTGGATGCTCAGCCTGCTTCTTTTCCATCTCCTGCTCGGCCTTCGCCAGCTGCTCCTTCATCTGCTGAAATGTGACGACCGTGTACGTCCGCTTGACGGTGTCAATCTGGGTGATGGTTTCATTGTCGAGGTCGATGATCTCGATATTTTCCGGGGAGACATTGGCCATGCGGTTGTCTTTCAGATAGACAGTCGAGACGATAGGTTCACCCGCCTTGCGAGCCTGTGAGCTGAAGGCGCCGGCCATTTTCATCATGCTGAGCATGGAGCCGCCCGTGATCTGGGTGGTCTGCTGGTAACTGAAGTCCGCGAAAAGGGCGGCCGGCATGGCCAGGACGCACACCAGAATGGTCAACTTCTGAACCTGAACGATTCGCATAAGACACCTCCTGATCGGGAACGGCCCAGCGAACAGGGCTGATGCGGAGAGGAAGGCATTCGACGACCGCCTCGGAGTATAACCGCACCCGTGGTCAGGGTCAATCGAACTCTTCGCAGGCTATCGGGTCCGTTTGAAAGGTACAGCATTCAGCTTGAACGGTACGGACTTCAGCTTGAACGGTACCGGCCTCAGGTACCGTCTTCACAGGCTTCGGAAAAACTCGCCGCTGGCAATGTCTCGTGTCAGTCGTGCCGTAAGTGGCTTAAAATCAGCCCGGCCTTCAGGCCTGCGCTAATGGGCGTGCCTGGCGCCGTAGTCGAAGGTAAACGTCATGAGGTAGCTATTGCTATGAGTGCCAAAGATATTTCCGGTGCGTCCCCGGCCCATGTTGTTGACATAGGCGGTGTCCAGCTTGAGTCGTTTGTACTTGAGCGATAGCCCGGCCGTGGGAGAGGTTTCGTCCAGGCCGAAACGCAGGGCCAGGTGCTTGTCCGGCAGATCCTGCTCGAATCCGAGATTGGGATGATAGAAGTGACCGTGCGTCGCCGCCTGCGCATTACTGCGAATGAGGCTGGTGCCGCCCATATCCACCCATGCACCTTTCCACGGCGCGATGGAAGTGCCCAGCCGGAACTCCGTGCTGCGAATTTCGCCATGCGTGGTACCCGCGGGATCGGTTCGGTATTCCATGTCGTTATTCACCATCTCCCGCGCGCCGAACAAGAGCCTCTTGTTTGCCTGCCAGGCCAGGCCCAGCCCGCCGGAGGGGCGCCACTCGGATTCGTAGTGAATATTGTTGCCGGGGATTGCATCGGCGATGGCGTCGAACGCGGAGGTCTCATGCGACAACAGAATGCCGACCGAAACGCCCTTTCCCAGGGGCATGGCAATCTTGCCAAAGATGCCCACGTCGGAGCCGTTGCCCGTAATCGGGATCGAATCGTGCCCGAGACCTGGAGATTGGACATTCAAATGAATGCCGTTACCGCTTTGGACCATGGTAATGGCGTAAAAAGTAAGCTGGCGCCAGGTGGCTGGGGAGGTCATACCGCCACCTTCGAAATGGAACCCATTCCCGTTGGTAAATTGCGTTTCGCCGTAATCGGCCAGCGCTCCGTCTGCCTCTCGCCACAACAGACCGTAGTTGCCCCAGGTGGCTCCGTCGCCGCCGAAGCCGATGGCCCGAACCCCCTTTTTGATCTGGCTGGAGGAAAACTCGCGCATCGAAATCTCCGGCGACTGGGCTCGCGCGGGATTCGAGATGCCGCCAACAATTGTCGCAATCATGACGAACGCCAGCGCAAAGTGCCATGCATGCGCCGGGCACGCTCTCGGATGGAGCGAATGCTCTTTGCTTTTCATTTCCTGAACTTCCAGAGGCTATTGCGTGGTGAACGGCAGGCCGGTGCGCTCCGCCAATGTTTGATAGTACTATCAGGCAGCCTGAGTCTCAGGGCTGATGCGCGGTCCTGCGTTCGATCAGGTAGAAGAGCGCGAGCGCGCCAACCGCGAGCGCCGCAAACCACAGGGCCTCGGGAATGCCGGTGATCTCGGGCAGCCGGACCTTTCCGAAAGCCCAGACAGTGAGAATGTGCGCCTTGACCCAATCGAAAGAAAGCGCGTAGAAAATGTCCCCCGCCACCATGCCGACGGCCCCCATGAGGGCGTGCACGCTGCCCGTGGCCAACGCCGCCAGGCCAGTGCCGGGGCAATAGCCGTAGAGAACCATTCCGGCGCCAAACAGCGCCGCGCCCAGCACAACGCCCAGCATATTGGCATCCTTGACGGCATAGTGGGCATAGCCCGAATGCACAAGAACCAGAACTCCGACGCCGCCGACCACGATCGCCGTGAACATCACCTTGAGCACAGTGAAATCACGCAGCCTGAATTGGTCGCCGACGACATTGCAGTCGGTCACCTTTCCGCGGTGCAGAAGCCAGCCGAAGGCGAAACCGACGGCAAGAGCAAGAAGCAGGGGGGCGGAGCCGGTAAGAGTCATGCCCGGCCGCATTTCCCGGTGCCGTAGACGAGGGCGGAAATCGCCAGGCCGCTGGCAAACATGACAATCAGGAAGACCCAGCCTGAGACCGCCAGTTGCAGGCCGCCGGAGATGGCGTGGCCGCTGGTGCAGCCACCCGCCAGGCGCGCGCCGTACATCAGGATTGCGCCGCCGAAAAAGGCCACGGCGAATCGCCTGGCCACCGAGTCGCCAAACCGCTCCCGCCAGTTGCTGTGCATGGTTTCGATGCGCAAGCTGCCCGCAAACAGGGCCGAGAAGAACGAGCCCAGCATCAGGCCGCCAAGAAAGACCACGCCATAGTCGACACTGAGCGGCATGGTCTTCCAATAGGAGTTTGCCGCAACACCGCTGGCTGCCAGCACAGGCAGGGCAAACAGCGAGGCGATTCGCGAGTAGGCGGTTGTTACGCCCAACGGATCGTGCGCCAGACCGAAGGCCACCCAGCTCAACACACCAATGCCAATTCCAGTCAGATAAGACGACCAATTCATGTGCTGGCCAGGCGGTTGATCGATCGAATGAACTGCACGACTCAATTTCATTTCAGATTCCTTTGCGGAGCATGAAGATTGTTGCTGTTCGAGCCGCCTCAGTTCGTTGCGTTCTCAGCTTCAAAAGCGCGCTGCTCAGCGCCAGGGCGCCGCACCACAGTAATTCCCGACGGATTAAGCAGGAATATGGTTCCCGTATCGGACCTCGACACGCGCTGAGTTACCGCTTGAATTGTCGCCAGTTTGATGGGCTGCGAGAGATTGGACGTATCCACAACATCGTAGGTCTGCATCGCGCCGGCCAGCGCTGGCAGGGCACTGCTGGACGCGAGCAGAAGGCCGTGCGCACCGATAGCCTCTGCGTTGGTCGCATTTACAAATTCCGGCTGCTCCACAATAGACGGTCGCATCCAGTGTTTGAAGTCGATCAGCGCAAAGCCCGAGCCCTCTCGATAGCGAATGAGCGCCCCGTCATTCGTAAGGTCGCGCACAAAGTTGAAAGGCCCTTGAGCGGCGATCTCTGCATGACCAACAAGCTTGATCGCACCGGGGTTGGTTACATCGAGAATAGAGAGCGAACGACCGCCGTGATCCTCAACATAAAGCATGGATCTTCCATCTCCCAGTTCGTGCAGGTACAGCGCTTCGGCGTCAATCTGGGCGAGTGCTGGGAATTGCAATGGGGAGTTGACGACGATGTTCTGCGAGCGATGCCTTCTAGCTCCTTGAGCTGGTATGCCTGCAATTAGGAGTGCTGAAACCATGCAAAGAATGCCGATTGATGACTTCATGGTGGCCCTTTTCTGTCGCGTCGGCTGGCCTGATCGGCCATCCGCATTGGCCCGCGGAAGAACAACGAAATCTCGCCTGTTGGCGAACCGCGCGCTCTTCCTTGATGGCCGGCGGTGTCGAGGTAACAACCTAGGCTAGCGCTTGAGAAAATGCGCGTCCAATCGCAAGTTTTAATGTGGCGTTAATAAAAATAATGAGCCCCTCTGCTACGCCCGCCGGGCCAAAGTATCCCAAGCCCATATAAGAAAGGAGAGCAAGCGGAAGAGCCGGTGCAAACAGGCCGATTCACTCAACAAGTCAGAAATCGAATTCAGGGCGTGTCGCCGCCCATCCAGAAGCAACTCCAGGGTCGCCCGCCGTGGCTCGCATTCGACTGCCAGCCGCACTTCGCAAAATCGCCCGCACTCGTTTGCAGATAATTACCCGCCGTCGTAGCACAATCTAAGTAGGGCAACAAACGGGCAGAGCAGCCGTCTGCCCCGCGTTGGGTCGGAAGAGGGGTACCCCTACCCCCCCCCTTATTTATTTTTGTTTTCCACAGAAAGTTTGCAGAATATTTCGCGAGTCCGTGAACCTGCCTCCCACAGCGCGCCCTGCCCTGGGTACTTGACCGCTTGAAGTCGTACCAACTCTGGGTGCCCCAGGTCTCGATTTTGAGACCTGGGAAAGCATGCGCTCAAGAAACAAAATCACATAGTCAAAGAACTAGTAATGCGGCAGAAAGTCCGGGTCCACCGGATTCTCGAACAGCGACGCATCCCGCGTCACAATCGTCAGCCCCGAAGGCGTCACGAAGTACCGCCGCTTGTCCTCCACCGGATCGTAGCCAATCACCGTGCCCTCGGGAATATGCACGTCGCGGTCGATAATCGCCCGCCGGATGCGGCAATGCCGCCCAATGTTCACATGGGAGAAGATAATGCTCGCGTCCACATCGGAATATGAGTTCACGCGCACATCCTGCGACAGCACCGAGTTCGACACCGACGCACCCGAAATAATCACGCCGGCCGTAATCACCGAGTTCACCGCCATGCCCGTCCGGCCCGGTTCGCCAAACACAAACTTCGCCGGCGGATACTGCCGCACACGCGTCCGGATCGGCCAGCTTTTGTCGTACAAATTAAAGGTTGGCGAAACCGAGCACAGATCCATGTTCGCGTCATAGTAGGCGTCCAGCGTGCCCACGTCGCGCCAGTAGAGAGCCTGCTGCTTGTTCTCATCCACAAAGCTGTACGCCACCATCTTCTTCTTGCCCAGCAGGTTCGGCAGAATGTTGTGCCCAAAGTCGTGCTTCGAGTTCGGGTCCTCCGCATCGGCAATCAGCGCCTTCAGCAGAACGTCAGTGTTGAAAATGTAAATCCCCATCGACGCATCCACCGAATTGGGATTAAACGGCGAGCGGAAGGTCGTCGAAGCCGGCTTCTCCTGGAAGCCCATCACCTCACCCGACTGGCTCACCTCGACCACCCCAAACCGCGAAACCTCATCCGGCGGAATCGGCAGGGTCGCCAGCGTCACCTCCGCCTTCGTCTCCTTGTGATGCTCCAGCATGCGAGCGTAGTTCATCTTGTAGATGTGGTCGCCCGACAGGATGATCATGTGCTTCGGCTGTTCGCTGCCGATCGAGTAAATGTTCTGGTAAACCGCATCCGCCGTGCCCATATACCAGTT
>JAJXXG010000951.1 GCA_021781255.1 Acidobacteriota bacterium | reverse complement strand
AAGCGGGCCGCATCCGTTGCGGGTGCGGCCTGTTTGCTGCGCCTTGAATGAGAGACTGCGTTCAGCCTACTTTTTTGATGCCTGTGCCTGCCCGGCCTTGCTGTCATCAAACAGCTTCATGGCGCGGATTACGTGGTCGCGCGCGTAGGCTGCGTCGTGCCAGCCCTTGATTTCAACCCGCTTGCCTTCCAGATCCTTGTAGATGGAGAAGAAGTGGGTAATCTCCTTGAGCATGTGGGGATAGATGTCGGTGTAGTTCCACACATTGTTGTAGCGCGGATTGTTCTTGCCCACGGCAAGCACTTTTTCGTCCAGCACGCCCTGGTCCAGCATTTCCAGCAGGCCGATGGGGCGCACTTCCTGAACGCAGCCGGGAAAGCTGGGGCCGGGCACCAGCACAAGCACGTCCAGTGGGTCGCCATCGTCGCTCAGCGTTGAAGGAATGAATCCGTAGTCGCCGGGATAGTGAACGGGGGAGTGCAGGTTGCGGTCGAGCTTGAAGACGTGCAACTGTTTGTCGTACTCGAATTTGTTGGTTGCGTCCTTGGGAATCTCGACCACGGCCCGAAAGACTTCGGGGGCACGATCGCCAACGGGCAACTCCAGATAATTCACCATTGCTCTTTCATCTCCTGGGGGTAGAGGTTGAGTCCGAGGCCAAATGCCGGCCGGATAATCCTAAGGTTGCGCTTTGCGTTCCACGCAGCCGCCTTCATCTTTCACGATAGCCGCTTCGTCGGGGAAACTGGGCCGGCGGCGCAAGACTTTCTGTTGTGCAAAAAATCGGAAATCGCCCAAGCAGTCACCGGCCACACGCCGGAACTACTATAATCAGCTACGATGAAGGCACATGTCTATGTCACGTTGAAGGCATCCGTCCTGGATCCCCAGGGCCAGACCATCCAGAACGCCCTGCGCAAGATAGGATTTGGCGGTGTATCGGCCGTGCGGCAGGGCAAGTATTTCGAACTTTCTCTGCGGGATGGCCAGCCAGCGGAAGCGGCGCGCGCGGAGGTGGAACGCATCGCCCGTGAGGTGCTGACCAACCCGGTGATTGAGGAATTCTCATACCGCATTGAGGAATAACTCTTGCTGCTTTGGCCTGGCGGGTTGGCCGAGCGACTGCCGTCTGCCCGGTTCGTGGCAGTTCAATCCGCATCCTCTGGCTTAGAATCTCTTCATGTGCGGAATTGTCGGTTATGTGGGTCCCAAGAAGGTGGTTCCAGTCATTATCGAGGGGCTGAGGCGCCTCGAATACCGCGGCTATGACTCCGCGGGCATTGCCGTTGGCAGCCCTTCCAGCAGCACGCTCGAAGTGCGTCGCGCTCCGGGCAAGCTGCAGAACCTTGAAGAAGCGCTGGCCGAGCACCCGCTCGACGGCACTTATGGCATTGGGCACACCCGCTGGGCCACGCATGGCCGCCCGACAGAAGAGAACGCCCACCCTCATCGCGACTGCTCCGGCCGCATTGTCGTGGTTCACAACGGGATTGTGGAGAACTATCTGGACCTGAAGCGCGAACTGACCGCGCAGGGTCACAAATTCGTGACGGAAACCGACACGGAGATCATTGCCCACCTCATCGAGCAGGTGCAGGCGGATGCGGAGGCTGCCGGGGCGCCGATTGTGCTTGAGGTTGCGGTCCGCCGCGCGGTCAAGCGGCTGACCGGCGCCTTCGCGCTGGGTGTGCTCTCCGCCAGCGAGCCAAACAAGATTATTGCCGCCCGGTCGGGGCCGCCGGTGGTCATCGGGGTGGGCGAGGGCGAGTCGTTTGTTGCATCGGACGTGCCGGGCATTCTGCACCATACGCGCAATATCTACTTTCTGGCTGACGGCGATATGGCCATTCTTACCCCGGCGGGCGTGCAACTGACGGACTTCGATGGCAAGCCCATCCAGCGCGCCATTACCCGTATTCAGTGGGACCCGATTCAGGCGGAAAAGGGCGGCTACAAGCACTTCATGCTGAAGGAAATCTGGGAGCAGCCGCGGGCCATTCGCGACACCACGCTGGGCCGCGTTTCGCTGGACTCGGGCAAAGTGTTCCTCGGTGAGATGGAGATCGGAGACGAGGAACTTGCCGCTGCTAAGAACATCAACATTGCCGCCTGCGGCACCAGTTGGCACGCCGCGCTGACGGGCAAATACATGATCGAGCGGCTGGCCCGCCTGCCCGTGGATGTGGATTACGCCAGCGAATACCGCTATCGGGATCCGATTGGTAACGCCCATTCGCTGGGGCTGCTGATTACGCAGTCCGGGGAGACGGCGGACACGCTGGCCGCGCAGCGCGAGATGAAGAACCTGGGCTCGAAGACCGTGGCCATCTGCAACGTGGTGGGCGCAATGGTGGCCCGCGAGGCGCACGGCGCGATTTACACCCACGCCGGGCCGGAGATCGGCGTCGCTTCCACCAAGGCGTTTACGTCGCAACTAACGGCCTTGTTTCTGCTGGCGCTGAAGCTGGGGCAACTGCGCGGCAAGCTTGACGCGGTCCAGTCGGTGGCGCTGATTGAGGAACTGAGCCGCATTCCCGGCAAGATCGAGGAGGTGCTTCGCTCCTGCTCGACGCAGTGCGAGCAACTGGCCAGGGATTTCTCTAACGCGCGGGACTTTCTTTACCTGGGCCGGGGCATCCACTTCCCCATCGCCCTTGAGGGCGCGCTCAAGCTGAAGGAGATTTCGTATATTCATGCCGAGGGCTATCCCGCCGGGGAGATGAAGCACGGGCCCAATGCGCTGATTGACGAGACGCTGCCCGTGGTTGTGCTTGCGACGCGCGATGAGGCTGACCCTGCCTCAAAGCTGCGCTATGAGAAGACGCTCTCAAATATCCAGGAAGTGACGGCGCGCTCGGGCCGGGTGATTGCCGTGGCGACGGAAGGCGACACCACCATCGGCGTCCTGGTGGAGCAGGTGATCCATATCCCGCCGGCTATCGAGCTTCTGTCGCCGCTCATCGAGATCGTTCCGCTGCAACTGCTTGCCTACTACATTGCCGTGCGCCGCGGGTGCGACGTGGACCAGCCAAGAAACCTGGCCAAGTCGGTGACCGTGGAGTAGCGAAGTGCAAACAGGCTGTTTTCGTACAACAATATTTGTACATCGACAAGAAAGTCCGTACGTAGACAAAATAGTCCGTACGTGAAGAGGGAATGAGTGGTTTGCCTGTGTACATAAATTCTTGGCTCCCTGTCCCGACAATTCCAGGAGAGTGGCCGACTTTTGAGGTGCAATCTTGGCTCGCCGAGGACTTCGAGGCCCAACGTCTTAAAAGCGAGACGGAGCGCCCAGGTTCGTGAGGGGCCTTCCTCGATGTTGGCCTCCGCTGCGCAAATGCGCCCCTTCAACCTAAGATCATTATCCGGAAATGCGACTATTCGGCCGAGCGGCGAGAAGCCTGTTCTAACCAGGCCTTCGCCGCCAGCCTCAGATGTATCTCGCGCATGACGATCGTCAAAAGGTCAACTTCCTATTTCGCCTGTACCAGCCCCGCAATAACCGCAGCAAGTTTATCGAGTATCTGGTTCCAGCCCTCCATTTGACCGCTATTTTTCGCGCTCTCCATGGGTTCATTTCCAATGAAGGTAAGTTTCGTCTGGCCGTTTCCGAGATCCTCAAAGATGGTCACGTCGTACGCACCGTCTATAGCCTCATGTTCTATTCCTAATTGCGCAGGATCAATCTTGTTTCCCTTCGAGTCGGAAAAGTACATCAAGGAAACGATCTTCTCGTACGGAACAATCTCGCGGTATTCAACCGCATTCCAGAACTCCTGCCCATCTGGCGACTTCATGCAGCAGAGGAATTTTCCTCCAACGCGAAAATCCATTTCGCAAACGGGCGCAGTGAAGCCCTTCGGTCCCCACCACTGCATCACGTACTTCGGGTCTGTCCACGCCTTCCAAACCAACTCGCGTGGGGCATCAAAAACTCTTGTAACGACCATCCGCTCAATTTCGTTAACCGTGTTTTCTGTCATCTCTGACCTCCTCTTTCTTCATTTGATTTACAACGACATCCAGTTTGTCGAAACTCTCTTCCCAGAATCGGCGATAGCTAATCGCCCAGTCGCTGACCGTCTTAATCGCCTCTGGCCTAAGTGTGCACACACTCTCTCGTCCACGTTTCGTCTTGATTACAATCCGCGCCCGCACCAGGTAGGCAATGTGTTTTGAAATCATCTGCTGCGAGAGTGCAAACGGTTCCGTCAATCCATGCACAGAGGCAGGCCCACGGGAGAGCCGTTCGATCATTGCCCGCCGGGTTGGATCGGACAAAGCCGCAAATGTTGTACCCAGATTATCCACAACCATATAGTTGTGGATAATCTGATCAATGTCAAGTGTGAATTTTGCGATTCTTGATTTCTGTTCCCTGATCTCTGAACCCTGACACCTGAGCTGATTGATACTCTGCGCAGGAGGGGCGAGCCGGCAAGGGCTATGGCGCTGGCATCAGGGGCAGGAGGAATGCGGATTGTCTCTGGAATCTTCTCGGTGTCTCACCGCACTGTTGGGCAAGTGATCTTTGCCAGACGACTCACCAGGACTTGCGCGGTGAGTGGTAAATCACCAAATCACTCATCGAACCGTGATGGGGAACATGAAGCCGGCCAGTGTTCGGGTTACCAACGGCCATGTCATCTGCGAATGAGCGAAACCGAAAGCAGGCTCAATCTACGAACAAAGATTATTGTCCAGTTTTCGCTGCAAATCGGCCGACCGATACGGTTCCATGTACAAAGATATTTCTCATGGGTAACCCGACCGCGCACCGTACAAAGTACTTATAGCCGGTCTACATACAATCATTATTGAACGCAGACACAGGCGTCTGCCGGGCAGGACGTTCTAACGGGCGATTAGATACATCAGCCAGCTGAGCAGGATTGCCGAGCCGACAAAAAGGACAAAGCAGTACGCGCCATAGCGAAACATGCTCTCCGGCGTTTCGCGCTGCGTGATGCCGAAGACCACGGACGCGAACAGCGCAAACAGCACCAATGCGGTGAAGTGAGTCGGGCTGAACATTACGCCTTCCTCCCGGTGCGCAGGTTGTGCGCATCCACGGCGGCGATTACGTTCAGCAGGCCGGCCACGACTATGAAGCGGGTGCCATAGTCCGCGGTGGTGACCTGTACGGAGTCGGCGCCAAGGCCGAGCACGCGGCTGACGATGTACAGCAGGCCATTGCCCAGATCCCCAGCCAGTCCGAGAATGTCCAGGATGTCATGCGCGCTGGAGTAGAGCTTGCCCTGCATGGCGATGCCCAGGGCAAACATGCTGAGGATCGACGCGGCAAGCAAGGCCCCGCGGCCCCACTTGCGGAGCAGAAAGTGTCCCGCGCCGGGCACGAGCCAGCCAGCGATCAGGGGCAGATAGACAAATCCTTGCGACCCGTTCTGTGTCACCGCGACATTCCTGTTTGCCGTTGGAATCATTCCTCTTCGACTATATCGCAGGGGAGCGGTTGGGGCCCACTCTGGCACAGTCTATTGAGTAACAGAATGGTGGTCGATGCTGATTGCGCGCGTCATCTTCCACTCGCCGTCTTTCAATTGCCACAGCGTTATGAACTTCGCCTCCCCGAGGGAGGTGGGATCGTTGGGGTGGGTGAAGCGGTGGACGCCCATCTCCACAGCGCCGTAGCCTTTGAGCGGGTAGACCTCAAGCGTGCCGGGAACCAGCTCGCGGTGCACTTTGCCGCAGATGTTGGCCTTGATGGCGTCAAGGAAGGTCTGGCGGCCGACAGCCAGGCCGGTCTGATCGTGGTAGAACTCGAGGTTCTCATCGACCATCGAGCCCAGTTTGTTGATTTGGCAAGTGTTATACGCGTCAAAGAGCGCGGCGTCGAGCCCGGCTACCGTCTTGTAGAGCGGGTCGGCGTGGGGCAGGCCCTGTGTGGACTGCGCTTGCGCCAACGGCGCCAGGCACATTGCAAGCACCAGTGCTGAAGCGAGCCGGACGGGGCGCATGGGGGAGGGAAATCGCAAAAAGACCATCTTGGAGGAAAGTACGGAAGCACAAGCGAGCCAGTTCCCCGCACCGGACTCTAAATTCGGACCAGCTCTGTTTGTTTCCTGCCTGTCACCCAGGCTTTGCCCAGCGCGGTGAGCATGTCCACCTCGCTTCGCACGCCGAAATCAGGGAGATAGATGCCGGGCTCGACCGAGAAGCAGGTGTTGGGCAGCAGGCGGCGCTCATCGTGGGTTTCCAGATTGTCGAGATGAGCGCCTGATCCGTGCAACTCGCGTGCGATGTTGTGTCCTGTGCGATGGGTAAAATACTGGCCAAAGCCTGCGGCGCGAATCACGGCGCGGGCTGCGTCGTCGGCCTCAAAGCCGCTGATCGGCTTGTCCTTGGCAAACGCCGTCTCCACTGCAGCAATGGCTGCGTCGCGTGCGTTGCGCACAGTGTTAAAGACGAGTTGCTCGCGCTCGGTCGGCTCGCGCCCCACCACGCCGGTCCAGGTAATGTCGTAAAAAATGCTGTCGGGCTTGTCCAGCCGCCCCCAGATGTCGATCAGCACAAAGTCGCCTTCCCGGATGGGGGCGCAGCGCTCGGCGGTGGGCTCATAGTGCGAGTCGGAACTGTTGGCGTTCACGCTGACGTTGGGGCCGTTTTCCCACACCAGGCCCTCGCGGCGCATGGCTTCGCTGAGCCAGAGGACGTGGTCGAATTCGGTGAACT
>JAJXXG010000649.1 GCA_021781255.1 Acidobacteriota bacterium | reverse complement strand
CGCGCCGCGCTGGCCATTCCCCTGCAGATCAACTTCGCGCTCTCCGGCACGGCCCGGCTCGTGCGCGAGATTCGCGCCGCGCTCCACCGCCGCGAACGGGAACAGACGCTGGCCCGTCGGGCTGCGGCAGCGGCCATTGAAACCGAGCTGAAGACCACGATCGCCGGCCTCGTGCTGCATTCGCAGCTCGCGCTCTCCGGCGGCGAAGTGCCTGCCCCGCTGGCCGAAAGGCTGCGCGTGGTGGCCGATCTCGCCGGCAGCCTCAGGCAGCAGTTGAGCGCGCCCTTGCAGACACATCGCGGAACCGCCGCCTGAAAACTCCAACAGCACGCAGGCAGCCTGCTTTGGATGAGCAGCGCCGGGGCCTCACATGCCCCGGCGTTTTTTTGCGCGCAAAAGCACCGCCGCCCGATGCCTTAATCTGAAAGTGCATGCAAGATACCGCCGTTTTGCTGATGGATTGCCCCGACCGCAAGGGACTTGTGGCCCGCGTCTCCGGGCTGCTCTACGAATGGGGCGCCAACATTCTCCACGCCGACCAGCACCAGGACCACGACCTGGGCCTGTTCTTCATGCGCGTGGAATGGGCTCTGAACGGGGAAAAGCCAGGCGCGGCGGGCTCCCGGCGCTTTGACCTTGCTGGATTCGAGAAGGCCTTCGCGCCGCTGGCCGCCGAACTCGACATGCACTGGAAGCTGAGCGCAAGCGCGCAACGGCCCAGGGTGGCGCTGTTCTGCTCGCAATATCTGCACTGCATGGCTGACCTGCTGCATCGCTGGCGCTCCGGCGAGCTGGACTGCGAGATTCCCGTCATCGTGTCGAACCATCGGGAGGTCGAGAACCTGGCCGCGTTTTACGGCATCCCCTTCGAGCACATTTTCTTAACGGCTGCGACGCGCGCCGAGACAGAAGCCCGGCAGCTTGCCCTGCTTGCGCGGCACAATGTTGATCTGGTAGTGCTGGCCCGCTACATGCAGATTCTTTCTCCCGGCTTTGTGGCCCGCTATCCGGCGGCCATCATCAACGTGCACCACTCCTTCCTGCCCGCATTCACCGGGGCCCGGCCGTACCATGCTGCCCACGCGCGCGGCGTCAAGCTCATCGGCGCCACCAGCCACTACGTCACCGAGGTGCTGGACGACGGACCTATCATCGAGCAGGATGTGGCCCGCATCTCCCACCGCGACCAGGTGGAAGATCTGGTGGCGCGGGGCCGCGACCTGGAGCGCCTGGTTCTCTCCCGCGCCGTCCGCTGGCACCTCGCCCGGCGCATCCTCTGCTATGGAAACAAGACGGTCGTGTTCGACTAGGTCCTGTCGCTGAAGTTCGCGAGAGGATTGCTCTTTGGTCTTGTGAAAGGGCGCGACTTCATTCGTGCCGCAAGGGCTCGCAAAATCAATGGGGCTTCAGCCCCTGCTGGCCTGTTCTCCCTGCCTCTGCACGTGCTTTCCTTGACAGCGAGCGCCCCGGTGAATACTGATGGAGAACGCCCAGTCTTCCCGGGGCAGCAGATGCTCTGCGGCCCATGCTCTGGGATGGAACGGCTGGAGACTTCTCGCCGGCCCGGGTGCCGGCCTTGCAGGAAAATCAGATGAAAAGCACAAAGCTCTTCCAATTGCCCGCTGTGATTGCGATTGCCGTGGCATGCTCCTTCATGCCGCATGCTCTGCATGCCGCTGCCAGTGCTCAGACCACGACGCCGCTCAAGGTCGACCGTCTGGACCCGTCCATCGATCAACTCATCCCCGCCGGCGCCGTTCTTGAGCGCGTCGCCACCGGCTTCAAGTGGCTCGAAGGCCCGGTATGGGCGGACGGCGGCCTCTACTTCGCAGACATACCCGGCAACAGCATCCGCAAGTGGACGCCGGGCAAGGGCGTAACCACATTCCTGACGCCGAGTGGCTACAAAGGCTCCACTCCCTACGGCGGCCCCGAATCCGGGTCGAACGGCATGACCCTCGACACGCATGGCCGCCTGACAGTCGCGGGCCATGCGCAGCGCGACGTCTACCGGCTGGAGTCGCTGCAACCGGGGGCGGCGATCACCATCCTCGCGGACACCTATCAGGGCAAGCGCCTCAACAGCCCCAACGATCTGGTCTACCGGTCAGACGGCTCGCTCTACTTCACCGATCCGCCCTATGGTTTGCGCACGCAGCAGGACAGCGACCCCGAAAAGCAGCTCAAGGTCAACGGCGTCTATCGCATCCCGCGCGCACTGGAGCAGAAGCCCGGCACCGCGCCTGCCCGCGCCGCTCTGCAACTGCTGACCGGCGACCTTCCCCGTCCCAACGGCATTGCCTTCTCTCCCGACGAAAAGTATCTGTACGTCGACAACTCCGAGCCAAAGAAATTATGGATGCGCTACCGCGTGCTGCCCGATGGAACGTTGACCGAGGGCAAGGTCATCTGCGACGCCACATCGGATGCGCGTCCCGGCGGCCCCGATGGCATGAAGGTGGACGAAAAAGGAAACATCTACAGCGCCGGCCCCGGCGGCGTGTGGATCCTCTCACCCGAGGGCAAGCATCTGGGCACCATCGTCATGCCGGAACGAACTGCCAACGTGGCCTGGGGCGGATCTGACCGCAAAACGCTCTACATCACGGCCAGCAGCAGCATCTATCGCGTCCACCTCAAGATCGCGGGTGCGCCTCTTACGCGGAGCCGGTAGCGCAAAAGACAACAGCAATCAGAAAGCAAAGGGCCATCCACGCCGAAAAGCGGGGATGGCCTTTTTACTGCGAAATTAGAAGCAGGCAAGCCAGCTCGCGCTACCCTTCCACCAGCGCATCGGCAATGCCCAGATGCCGGTCAAACGCCTCGAAGCCAAAGTCCAGCTCTTCCTTCGTCACGATCAGCGGCGGTGCAATCACGAAGTGGCTGATCCACGACTGCTGCGCCACGCCATCCGCCATCATCTTCGCTGCAATCTGATCCACCACCGTCGGCTTGCCTTCCGCCTTGTCGCGCATGGTGTTGAAGAGCTCCTTCGTCTCGCGGTTCTTCACCAGCTCAATCGCAAAAAACAGCCCGATGCCGCGCACGTCGCCAATCGACGGGTGCTTCGCCTTGAGCGCTTCCAGCTTCGCGCGCACATAGGGTTCCAGCTCCGCCGCGCGCTCCACGAGCTTCAGCCGCTGCATCTCCTCGATCGTGGCCGTGGCCGGGCCGAGCGTGATGGGGTGCGCCTCATACGTGTGCCCGTGCGAGAAGTAGCGGTCCTCAAAGTAGTCGGCAATTTTCGTTGTGGTGGCGCACAGTCCCAGCGGCACATAGGCCGACGTAATGCCCTTGGCCGTCACCAGGATGTCCGGCTTCACGCCCCAATGGTCCACGGCAAACCACTTGCCCGTGCGTCCCCAGCCGGTCATCACTTCGTCGGCAATCAGCAGCACGCCGTGCCGATCGCAGATTTCGCGGATGCGCGGGAAGTACTCCGGCGGAGGAATCAGCACGCCGTTGGTGCCCACGACAGGCTCCAGAATAATGGCCGCCACGTCGCTCTCGTTGCGAATCATGTGCTCGATGTAGTCAGCGCAGGCCACGTTGCAGCCGGGATAGGTGTGGCGAATCGGACAGTCGTAGCAGTTCGTCTCCGGCGCGAAAATGACGCCGTGCCCTTTGGCCGACGGCTCCGTCGCCCAGCGGCGAGGGTCGCCCGTGGCCGCAATCGAGCCCATCGTCGAACCGTGATACGAGCGATAGCGCGAGATGATCTTGCTCTTGCCGGTGACCATGCGCGCGATTTTGAAAGCCGATTCATTCGCATCGGTTCCGCTGGTGCCAAAGAAGAATTTGTCCAGCCCCGCAGGCAGCACTTCAAGCAGCTTGGCGCTCAACTTCGCACGAGCTTCTGTGGCGTATGCCGGGCCAACAAAAGCCAGCTCCCGCGCCTGCTGGCCAATCGACTCAATCACGCGCGGATTCTTGTGGCCCAGGTTCACGCACATCAACTGCGAGCTGAAATCGAGATACCGCTTGCCTGCGCTGTCAGTGAACCAGCAGCCCTCGGCATCGGTGATATGCAATGGCTTCCAAGTCTTCTGAACGCGCCAGGTGCCGTAATTAGTCTGCCGCGTGATGCTGGTGATTTCTTCTGACGTGAGGAGGTTGGACTGGGAAGGATTGCTCATGGCTCCGCTCTCTAGTACGTATATTCAGTCATGCTATCACCGGCAGCCCGCACCTTCGCTGCACTCAAATGAAGACCCCCGGCGGGTTGGCCGGGGGTCTGTGTCGTCCTGGTTTTGGAGCGCTCAGTTGCTGTAAAGCAGAATGCCCGCTGCCTTCTCTTCGCTGGCGCTTTCATCGGCGCTCACCGGGCGATAGAAGAGCTGGTTTGCTTCCATATAGACCTCCAGGAAGGCCGGCCGCGCGGTGATTTGTCCGGCGATCAGGGCTTCCGATAAGGGGTCTTCCACGTAGCGCTGCAGAGCTCGGCGCAACGGGCGCGCACCGTAACTGCGATCAACCAGCGTCTTTTCGAGGATCCACTTCTTGGCTTCCTCGGTGACCGAGATGGTGATGGCCTTCTGCGCAAGGTTGGCATTCAGCTGCTGCACCAGCAGTTCGACAATCTGCAGCAGGTCCCCATCCGACAGCGACTGGAACAGAATCACCTCATCGAGGCGGTTGAGGAACTCAGGATTGAAGGTCTTCTTCACTTCCTGCTTCACCAGCTCCTCGACTTTTTCTGAGACCAGATCTTCGCGGTCGCTCTGGAAGCCGAGGCCCTGCTTCTTCTGCAGGTGCCGTGCGCCGATGTTCGAGGTCATGATGATGATGGTGTTCTTGAAGTCGACGGTATTGCCCAGCCCGTCGGTCAGCTGACCATCCTCAAACACCTGCAACAGCAAATTGAACACATCCGGGTGCGCCTTCTCGATTTCGTCCAGCAGCACGACGGAGTAAGGCGAGCGCTTGACGCGTTCCGTCAACTGGCCGCCCTCCTCGTAGCCCACGTAGCCCGGAGGCGAACCGATCAGCTTCGAGACTGAGTGCTTCTCCATGAACTCCGACATATCGAAGCGGATAAGCGCCTTGTCTGACCCGAACAGGAACTGGGCCAGCGTGCGAGCCATTTCCGTTTTGCCCACGCCCGTGGGGCCAAGGAACAGGAAGCTGCCGATGGGCCGGTTGGGCGACTTGAGCCCTGCGCGCGAGCGGCGAATGGCCCGCGCCAGCGCGCTGATCGCCTTGTCCTGCGAGATGACGCGCTTGTGCAGCTCTTCTTCCACGCGCAGCAGCTTCTGCGTCTCTTCTTCCTTGATGCTGGTCACGGGCACGCCCGTCCAGCGACTCACCACATCTTCGATGTCCTCGCGGCCCACGATGCCGGCGGCAGAGTCATCAAGGTGATACTTGTCGCGCAGGGCGCGCAGGTTCTCGCGCTCCTTGCGTTCCTCATCGGAGTAGAAGCGCGCCTTCTCGAACTCATGGTTGGCAATCGCCGAATCCATGCGGTGCACAATGAACTTGATGCGCTTCTGCACCTCGGTAATCTCCTCGGGCAGCGAGGTCTGGCGCAGCTTCACGCGCGCGCCCGCCTCGTCGATAAGGTCGATGGCCTTGTCCGGCAGGAAGCGGTCGGGAATGTAGCGGTTCGAGTGGGACACCGCAAACTCGATGGCGGCATCGGTGTAGCTGACCGCGTGAAATTTCTCGTAGCGGTCCTTGATGCCGTTGATGATCTTGATCGCGTCGGCCTCGTTCGGCGGCGGCACCTTCACGGCCTGGAAGCGCCGCTCCAGCGAGCGGTCCTTCTCAATCGACTTGCGGTACTCAGCCGGAGTTGTTGCGCCGATACACTGAATCTCGCCGCGGCTCAGCGCCGGCTTCAGAATGTTCGCAGCGTCCAGCGAGCCCTCTGCAGAACCCGCGCCCACCAAGGTGTGCAGCTCATCAATAAAGATGATGGAGTTCTGGTTTTCCATCAGCTCTTTCATGATGGTCTTCAGCCGCTCTTCAAACTGGCCGCGGTACTTGGTTCCGGCCACAATCAGTGACAGGTCAAGCGCCAGTACGCGCTTGTCCGCCAGAAAGGTGGGAACCTCGCCGTCCGCGATGCGCTGCGCAAGGCCCTCGACAATGGCCGTCTTGCCCACGCCCGGTTCGCCAATCAGCACAGGGTTGTTCTTCGTGCGGCGGCAGAGAATCTGCACCACGCGCTCCAGTTCGCTGTCGCGGCCCACCAGAGGATCAAGCTGCCCGTCCATGGCCGCCTGCGTCAGGTCGCGGCTGAACTCCGCAAGCAGGCTGCTCTCGCGCTGGCGCTGCTGTTGCGGAGCCTTCTCCTGCGTAACGCGAGCCAGTTCGTCGCGAATCTGCGCCAGCTTCAGGCCGCGCTCCTGCAGAATCTCTGAGGCGAAGCACTTCTCCTCGCGCAGCAGACCCAGCAGCAGATGTTCAGTGCCAATGTGCTTGTGTCCCAGCCGCTCGGCTTCCTCCGCCGCATAGGCCAGCACGCGCTTGCACTCGTTTGAAAGCGGCAGGTCCACCGACGTGGAGACCTTCTCGCGAATAGTGGTATGGGCCTCGATTTGCTTGCGGATCGACTCCACCGAAGCGTGCGAGCGCAGGAAGCGGTTGGTCAACGCCTTGTCCTCGCGCAACAGGCCAAGCAGCAGGTGCTCGGTCTCGATATAGGGCGAGCCGAACTGGCTGGCCTCATACCGCGCGAAGAAGATCACGCGC
>JAJXXG010001034.1 GCA_021781255.1 Acidobacteriota bacterium | reverse complement strand
TTCCGCCTCCTTTATCATGGATTCAGGTCCCGTTATGCCGTTTCCAATCAAAGTCTGCGCAGTCTGCTCTGAAGAGTTTGAACTCCGGCCCGGCAAGCCCGGCTTTGCCAACCGCTGCCCCGCCTGCAGCGAACAGGAAACCGAAGACGACACAAAGTCAAAGCAGCACCTGAGCGCCGAAGAGCGCAAGGCCGAGAGCGAAGCCAACGCCGAGCGCCGCAAAGCCATCCGCGACCTGCTCTACCGCAAAGATCGCTAGCGTGGTCCGCCGAAGATCGGGTCGTGTTTGAATGGCGCCAGGACGAACCGATTGGTCGAAGATCGCACCCAGGGGCTAAAGCCCTGGTAATTTCTGGCCGTATTGGCACGACTAAACAGGTTGCGGAAAAAACTCAAAAGGGTAGCCCAAACGAGAGGACACAGAGCCGCAGGGCCTGAAGGCCATGCTGACTTGAAGCCGCTCGCGGCACGAGTAAACTCGTGCCCTAACACAAATCAAGACGCGGCTTATCGGCACGTCAATTATCTTCACACGCTCGGCCGTGAGGTAGAAAACCGAGCCGGACATCGGGGTCGACGCCTGGGGCACGAATACGGTGAGCAAACCGTTCTCAAGTTCCTCCATGACAAGCGCCGATTGCCACGTGTCCTCTATCCAGGCCAATGCTGAGCGAACATTCGCAGACGACTCAATCTCCGCCATGCCCCCTGCCATGCTCTTGAGTAATTGATAAGCCGGGATACTCGCCACCATGGAGTTGTCCACCCACGATTTCACCTTCCGTCCGAACCCTGTTCGCGCAAAGATGCCGGCGACAAAGCACACCAGCATCAGCAGCAGAATGGCGACGAGGGATGTCGTCCCCAGGCCAAACAGCGCTACGCGTGGGAGCTTCCCGGAGAGAGGGGCCGCGATTCCTCTTGCGGCGACCATTGCTTTACTCAGAACCAGCAACACGAGCGCTCCGGGGAGCAGAAATACCAGGCCCCCGATGATTGTTGTTTTGAGGAATTTCATCATAGCGTTCACAAGACTCCTCCCCAGACAAGAGAGTGTACCTGGCTGCCGGGTGTCCCACCCGTGACCGGGCGATGAAGTGTCGGTGCCCCATCCTTCGGCGAGGGACCGGGGGCACCCTGAACTGAATGAAATCTCTCACTAGAGATCGGGGCCACCCGCTCGGAAAACCCTCTGTACAGGCCGTCAGCGGAACAATTGATTTGACACAACCAACACGTTTATCGTCCATGACGCTGGACAAGAATAGATTCAATTTTTAGCTGCTCGGGCTGCAAAGCATAATCTCATTGCGAACTAGAAGTTACTTCAGATGGTCTCAATGTGACTCAGTGCGCTGCTAAGACTCCAATTTCTCCGTAGAATTATCGAAGTTCAATGAAGGGGTCTATGATGCGCCTGAAATGTGCGGCTGTGTGCTTGTTCGTTTTATTCGGAGTCTACGCTACAGCGCAGAAGCTGAACGTCAAGATTGTCAACCAACAGGACAAAGAAGACCAGTACGACTATGCAGCGGTTTACAACAACGTAGCCGTGGGGAAGTCCTTCACTGTTCATGGTGCAACACTGACTTTGGAACTCCCAGACGGACGGTTGGCAGTCGTGAACTGCGAGGGCAAGTTTGCGGAACACTTTGCCGGCCCTGTCGGGAATCGTAGAAGTTGCCGGATGCCTATCGTTGAGAACATCGAAGCGGACTTCCACGGTGACAATGCAAAGCTCATCTGGCCTGTCAGCTTAGACGGAAAGAAAATGCAATCCGAGACATACAAGATTCTCGGTATTCTGGATAAGCCTAAAGGCAGATGAGCGATTTGAGGGGCGGGTGGCCCGGGTGCCGGAGGAAGTAGGGCGAGTCCTCCCACAAATGATGGTTGCCCCGGGTGCCTCGCATTTGGGCACCCGGGATCGGCGGGTGGGAAGCCGCAACCCTCACCCCGCCACAACAAAATTTCCTTCGTCCATTTTGCAGATAATTTCCCCTCAATCCAGCACAATGGAATTGCAGCAGTAGAAACCACACCTCCGCTCCCGCTCCGCACCGGATTCCGTCCCGTCACCACCCGGCTGGGAGCTGGCAGCTGGAAGCGAAAGGGCACCCCCCCACCCCCCCTCCCTCCCTTTTTTATTTGCAGTTTTCCATAGATGGCTTGCAGATTGTTTCGCGGCGCGCTTCCGCAATCCTTCGCCAGCGCCGGCCAGTTTCCTGAATTGTCCAGTTGTTTCCTGCCAGGCCCGGTCCACTCTACACAGCCGCAGCCAGTGACTTCAGAATGCCGCCCCGCTCGGAACCGTCCTGAACAAACACCACGCCTACGCCATCCGGTCCCCAGCGGACGACCTTCGTATTGGATGCGATGGTCACGGCGGGATCGCCTCCGAACACGCTCGCCCTTTGCAGCGTGATCTCCATCGTGGTCGCAAGCGGGATGCGCTCGTCGGTCAGCAGGAACAGTCCTGTATTGCTGATGTTGCCAATCGGGTAGACCCTGGGCGCATCACTGCTCTGCTGCACCGCAACCAGGCCGGCCATGCGATAGCGCTTGTCTCTGCGGCGATCATGGGCGCCATGCATGAACCAGCCCAGAAACCGGCGCTTCAACAAGTCCTTCCGGATGTCCTCGGCCTTCGCCCAGCCCGCATCGTCCGTCTGGCCGCGCCCGGATGCAGTTTGCGTGGAGTCATTGCCCGTTTGAAAGAGCGGAGTTGGATTCCCCGCTGGCCGCTCTTCAGCAGGCAAGCCTGCACTGGGCGCATCAGAACTGTATTGGAATGCGGCAGCGAAATGCGGGTCGCGGCTCTCCCCCGGAAGGAGAAATGCCAGCTTGTCTCCGGGCTTGATCTGCGAGGCAAACATAGTGTGCTTTGGCAGGACCAGCGCGCTGGCGGGCTGGACTCGGAAGGGTTTGAACTCGTGGCTCGGAAACTTTTCTAAATCACGAACGACGCAATGGTTCTCGTCCAGAAAGACCAGATCGCGCTTGGGCAGTCCCGGCGCAAAGGGAATGCCCCTGTATGGCTTCAGCCAGAGGCCCAGGCTGTCCTGGCGGATGATGGCTTCAAGCAGCTTTTTGAGCGGGATGGTCACGGAGTCAACAGCAGCTACTTCAAGAGGAAGAATGCCTTCTCTCGCGGGGTTCAATACTCGGAACTTCAAACCATCCATGCCAGCCATCCAAGCGGAAGTTGCCGATCGAATCGGCCTTCCAGAACGCCCTGCAGCCTATGAACTTGGATGCAATATATCCGACGGAGTCCCTGCAGTTAGAATTCAAGTGAATACCTCTTGAACGCAATGCCACTCTTTGGTTAACAGGTGTGCTCCTTTGGTGCGCACTTTGGTGCAAATTTGCCTGTTTCGGACTGCTTTTCCACAGAATCCTGCTTTCTGACGCGCGTGCACTGCACTGCTGCTTGTTCGCGCTTGTCTCATCCTGTTTGCGCACAACCCGTCTGCTATCCTGAAAGACGGTTGGCCTTGCGTTTCCCGACACTGAGCAAACCCCTTGGAGGATAAGGACCGGCATGATCAATTTGGCGGGTAAAACGGCGGTGGTATTCGGGTTGGCCAACAAGCGTTCCATCGCCTGGGGCATTGCCCTGAAGCTGCACGCGGCCGGCGCAACCCTGGCCATCTGTTACCAGAACGAGCGCATGAAGCTCGAGGCCGAGGGCCTTATCGCCGAGTTGCCCGGAGCCAGCGGCTTCCAGTGCGATGTCTCGGTAGACAGCGAAATCGACGCGCTCTTTGCCGCGCTCAAGGAGAAGTATGGCAAGCTGGACATCCTTGTGCATGCGGTGGCCTTTGCGCCCGCGACCGACCTGCGCGGGGAGTTCATCAACACCAGCCGCGAGGGCTTTCGCACGGCGATGGACGTGAGCGTCTACTCGCTGATTGCCGTGACGCGCGCCGCAGCCCCGCTGATGACCGAAGGCGGCAGCGTGATGACTCTCAGCTACTACGCCGCGGAAAAAGTGGTGCCCAACTACAACGTGATGGCCGTGGCAAAAGCGGGTCTTGAGTCCAGTGTGCGCTATCTCGCGTGGAACCTTGGCACGAAGAACATCCGCGTGAACGCCATCTCCGCTGGACCCATCAAGACACTGGCTGCGCGCGGCGTGGGCGATCTGAGCGAGATGATGAAGTCCCACGCAGACCGCGCTCCGCTGCACCGCAACGTGGACCAGCTTGAAGTGGGCGGAGCGGCGCTGTTTCTGGCCAGCGACCTTTCCAGCGCCATTACCGGCGAAGTGATGTATGTGGATTGCGGCTACAACGTGATGGGCTTCTGAGGGAGCTGGACTCCGGCTTCCCTCACCCGCAACACCCGCACCCCTCGCCTCGCCATGCGCGCCTGCCTTCGATAATCAGAATCGGCACTGCCGCCAGCGCCGCCGCCGTATCCACCCACGCAACGCGCCATACCGCATAGACCACCAGCCCCGCCAGCGTCACGGCAGCGAGATATGCGCAGGTGGCCGATTGTGTTGCGTCCGCGGCCAGCGCGCGATTGTTCAGCACGCGCGCGTATTTGCGCTTCAGTGCAGCCAGCACCGGCATCGCCACCAGCGCGAGCGCTGTGACGGCAATGCCCAGCGCGCTGGTTTCCAGCGGCGCGCCGTAAGAGAGCGTGGCAATGGCAACCACCACCGCCGCCAGCGCAAACAGCAGAATTGCTGCCGCCCGCTCCGCGTGCGTTTTCTTCAGCGAGAAGCGGGGCAGGAACTGCAACAGCACAACCGCAGCGGAAAGAAACTCCACCAGACTGTCTGACCCGAAGGCGAGCAGCGCCACGCTGTGCGCGCGGGCAGCGGCAAAGAGCGACACGCCGCACTCCAGCGCCATCCATGCGAGCGTGATGCACTGCAGCCACGCGACCTGGCTGGGCAGCCCGGGTTGCGGCAGCGCAGCACTCGTGGTGCAGGAGCCGCAGCAGCTTGCATCATCGGCATGAAGTGAAGCACGCATCGCTGAGCTTATTGTGCCACCGGGCGCGCCGCGCACAACGCAAATCTACATGGCGAGAATCTGTGCCCAGACCGCGGGGGCCACGGGCACGCCAAGTCTGCGGTTCTCCGCGCGCACCTGCAATGTTTTCTCGCCGGGATAGCGGACACTGCTGCCTGCTTTCGCGGGCCTTGTGCGCTGCACTGAGGCCACAACTGCATCCGCAATCCGATCTGCCTCCGCCATTGCACCAAATGCTGCGGGATTCATCGCCAGAAACACCTGAGAAATGCCCGTCTCGCGCAGCGGATCCGGTAGAAGTTGATGGGTGGCATTGCCCAGCGACAGCATCGCCGCCATCATGTCCAGCACGATGGAAAGGCCGGAGCCTTTCCAATAGCCAGTGGGCAGCGGGCGCTGCGATTGCTCAATCGCGGCGGGGTCGCGCGTGAGGTTGCCTTCCGTGTCGAAGCCTCCATCCACCGGCAACATCTCTCCGCGCAGCCGATAGCTTTCAAGAGCGCCATAAGAAAATTGCGACATCGCCATGTCCAACACAACGGGCCCATCCGCGCGCGGCACGGCGATGACCAGCGGGTTGTTGCCGATGCTCGGGTCAGCGCCGCCCCACGGCGGCAGGTTGGGCATCGTGTTGGTCCAGCAAATGCCGATAAGTCCCGCCCCGGCGGCCTGCCAGCCGTAACTGCCGCCGCGCATCCAGTGGTTGGTGTTGCCCAGGCTCACGCATCCCACGCCATGCTCACGGCTCAGGGCCATGGCACGGTCCATCGCGGCCAGCGCGTTGAGGTTACCGGGGCCGCGACGCCCGTCCCAGCGCTCGACGGCGCCGAAGCGCGTGAGAACGGCGGGCTCGGCAACCACGTCGATGCTGCCGTTGCGCACCATGGCAACGAAGCGCGGAAAGCGGCTGACGCCATGCGTGTAGACGCCGTCGCAGGTTGTCTCGGCAAACAGGCGCGCACAGGTTTGCGCGCGCTGAGCGGTGAAGCCAAGTGCTTCAAGAGCGTGTGCGAGTTGCTCATGGAGTTGGTCGAAGGGGATTCGCAGCATGGCCAGTGTCGTGGGTCGAAATTGTCAATGCGAGAGTGATCGCGCTTTGCGCACCAGGTTCTATTCCTTCAGCGTCACCGCAATCCTGCGCGCATCGCCGCCCTCTGCAGTGATGACAATTTCTCCCGTGGCGCGCTTGCGGATGCTTTTGAACTTCTCGCCCCACTCGACAAGCACCAGTGCGTCGGGCGTCAGCAACTCGTCCAGGCCCAGCGTCTCCAGTTGCCGCTCGCTCTCCAGGCGGTAGACGTCCAGATGGAAGAGCTTCACCGGCCTGCCAGCCTGCGTGCCATCGTACTCGTGCAGCAGCGTAAACGTCGGGCTGGTGACTTCGTCGGCGTCCGCCGCGTCCAGTTCCAGCGCAATGCCCTTCACCAGCGTGGTTTTGCCGGTGCCCAGGTCTCCGCGCAGCAGCAGCAGTTGCGGCGGCTTGAGCAGGCGGGCCAACGTGCGTCCCACATCGATCGTGTCCGCGCCGCTGTGCGTGATGAACTCGTGAATCCGGCCTTCGGCCGGGGGTGCGGCGTTGCTCATTGTGCTGCCTCGCGGAAGGCCGCGGCCGGTGATGACTGCGCCGGCAGGCCCTGCAACCAAACATACCCGTTCCGCCCGCGCGATTCAAAGTGAAAAGCCCGTGCAAGTTGTCGAAGACTGTCCG
>JAJXXG010000706.1 GCA_021781255.1 Acidobacteriota bacterium | reverse complement strand
AGAAGTATCTGCGGCTGCGCTATGAGCTAATGCCGTATATCTACTCGCTTGGTTATCACACGTGGCAGACGGGCGCGCCGTTTCTGCGGGCGCTGCCGCTGGATTTTCCGCAGGACCCGAACGTAACCGACCTGCGGGATGAGTACATGCTTGGCCCGGCGTTCCTGGTGGCCCCGGTTACGGAGCAGGGGGCGACCAGCCGCAAGGTGTATCTGCCGGCCGGAGCCGACTGGTACAACTACTGGACGAATGAGCGGTTGAAGGGCGGGCAGACGATTACGGCCGAGGCGCCTATCGATACGATTCCCGTATTTGTGCGCGCGGGATCGATTGTGCCTCTTGGAGCGCCGGTGGAGAGCACGCACCAGAAGCAGGCGATCGCCAAAGTGCGCGTGTATCCGGGGGCCAGCAGCAGCTTTACGCTCTTTAACGACGATGGCATGACCTACGCCTACGAGAAGGGCGCGGGCGCGGTTACGAAGCTGCACTGGGACGAGGCCACGCACCAGCTGACGCACAAGGGCGCGGCGGCGTGGAGCGGCCCGGACAGCGCGGTTGTGGAGGTTGTGCATCGCTGAGTCTGAGCGGCCTGTTGGGAGGTAGAGCTAAAGGCGCGGGGCTGTGGCAGATGCGGCACGCGGAAGGGCAGCGTGTGCCTGCACGGCGGCGGGGTGCGCGTGCTGGGCGGAGCGGGCAGTGTCGTGTGTGACTCCCGGTGTGCCCGCGGGTCCCCGGACCATGGGTCTGCTGATTTACAATCACGGGGTAAGCAGGAACGAACTGAATGAGTCTTTTTCCCATGAATTCAGGCCAGGCGCCTATGCGATTGGTACAGTTGGGTGCGGCCTTTGTGGCAGCGGCCCTGGTTGCCGGATGCGGAACTGCATACCGGCCGGTTATTACGCCCATCAACCCCAACGGTCCGGCTGCGCAGCCGACGGCGCTGGCGGTGGTGGTTTCGTCGCCTTCGCCCACCTCGGCGGGCGTGGCGACGGTGATTGATTACTCCGGCGACACGATCATGGCGCAGTCGCCGATCGGTCCGAACCCGAATGCGTTTACGGTGGACTCGAACGGCGCGACGGGCTACACGGTGAACAGTGATGGCACGCTGACGAATTTTCCTGTGTCCACGAACCTGCAGGAGAAGCAGATTACGTACACTACGCTGCCGACCACGGCGCAGACCATTGGTCTGTTTTCGCCGTCGGTGGGGCTTTGGACGGCGGACGTGAATGCGAATGCGGTGGATGTGCTTTCGGGCAGCCCGCAGACCTTCAAGCTGTCGATTCCGGTGGCGCAGACGCCGATCGCCATTGTGGGACCCACCAGGGTGGAGCAGCGCGACTTTGCCATCAGCCAGAATCTGCCCTACGGCGTGAGCTGCAACCAGAATCCGGCGGGCGTGCCGGTGGCGGGCGAGGCGGACGCGATTGAAGTGGCGAACTACACCGTCTCGGCGCGGATTCCGCTGGGCAAGTGCCCGGTGTATGCCGTGCAGGGAAGCGACGACAAGCGGCTGTTTGTGTTGAACCGGGGCAGCGATACCGTGACGGTGATCAACACGCAGAACAACACGCTGGATGCCTGCACGCCGTTTACCAGCCAGACCGGCCAGACGGTGACCTGCCATCCGACGCTGCCGCTTTCGACCACGGCCGTGGAGGCGACGGGGATTACGCCGCCGAACGGAACGAGCGGAATGACGGCGACGGCGGGGCCGGTGTATGCCGAGTACAACTCGGCGACCCAGCAACTGGTGGTGGCCAACTACGACGGCGGCACCGTGACGGTGATTGACGTGAGCCTGGACGAGTATGGCAACGACAGCTCGACCTTCGGCACCACGTTTACGATTCCGGTGGGCAACAATCCGGCCAGCGTGACTGCGCTCTACAACGGCAGCCGCGCATATGCCGCCAACCAGACGGACGGCACGGTTTCGATTCTGAACCTGAGCAGCCACACGGTGGAGAAGACGGTGGCCGTGGTGGGGCATCCGCGCACGGTGATGTCGGTGTCGAACTCGCTGTACGGCAAGGTGTATGTGGTTTCGCCGGACAGCCCGTACCTGACCATTATCCGGACGGATCAGGACATTATGGATACGACGGTGCTGGTGCAGGGCAACATTGTGGATGTTCGCGTGAGCAACCAGAACGGAGTGAGCGGCAACGCAATCACGGCCAGCCGGAAGCCGGGCGCCGGACAGCCCTGCTACCTGCCGCCGGCTCTGATGCAGTCCACCTACGGCGCGAATTACACGCTGGCAAACTGCCAGACCATGCCGTAACCGGTCAGCGTCCGCATGGACCACGAGGGTCATTCCTGAATGCGGGAATGACCCTCAACTGTTTGCGAGCAGAACAAGGAAGGCAAGGCGCCGCAGCCGCAACACCGATGAACAAAGAGAAGGCAGGATCAAAAGTCCGGGTGGATGTGCTGCTGGTGGAGCGCGGGCTTGTGGCCAGCCGCGAGCGGGCGCGGGCGATGATCCTGGCCGGGCGGGTGCTGGTGCAGGAGCAGAAGGTGGACAAGCCCGGAGCGATGGTGGCGCAGGAGGCGGCCGTTCGGCTGCTGGGCGAGGACCTGCCCTACGTGAGCCGGGGCGGGCTGAAGCTGGCCGGGGCGCTGGAGCACTGGAAGATCGATGTGACGGGCCGGTCGTGCCTGGACGTGGGCGCCTCGACGGGCGGGTTTACGGACTGCCTGCTGCAGCATGGCGCGGCGCACGTAACGGCGGTGGATACGGGCTTTGGCCAGATTGCGATGAAGCTGCGCAATGACGTGCGGGTACGGCTGATGGAGCGTACCAATGCGCGGATGCTGGAGGCTGCGTCGCTGGCGGGGGCGGGCATGCCGGCGCTTACGCTGCTGGTGATGGATGTGTCGTTCATTTCCGCCACGCTGCTGCTGGAGCCGGTGCTGGCGGCGGCTCCGGAGCTGTGCGAGGCCGTCATCCTGGTCAAGCCACAGTTTGAGGCGGGACGCGGGCATGTGGGCAAGGGCGGCATCGTTCGCGACCCGGAGGTGCACCGGCAGGCTGTTGCGCGCGTGGCGGAGTGCGTGCGCGGGCTGGGCTGGCAGGTGGTGGAGACGATTCCCTCGCCGATTACGGGAGCGGAAGGGAACCGGGAGTTTCTGCTGTACGCGCGCCGTGCGGAGGATGACACGGCGAAGAGTTGACGCCGGCTTGTTGCCGACGCTGGGAAGGGAGTTTTCCGTTACACTGGGACCGCATGATTCGCGTTGCGATAGTTTGCAAACCGCAGAAGGAAGAGCTTGCCCGGCTGCTGCCGGACCTGGTGGCGTGGCTGCGCGCGCGCGGCTATGAACCCCTGCTGGACCGCGAGGGCGGCGAGTATTGCCAGACGGCGCCGATTGTGGACCGGGCGGATATGCCGGCCCACTCACCGGGGCTGGTGATTGTGCTGGGCGGGGATGGCACGCTGCTCTCGGTGGCGCGCATCTTTGCGTCTACGGGGACGCCGATTCTGGGCGTGAACCTGGGATTTCTGGGATTTCTGACGGAGATCCGGCTGGGCGACCTGTACGCGACGCTGGAGGGCTGGTGCAACGACTGCCACACGCTGGACTCGCGCACGATGCTGCATGCCGCGGTGTGGCGGCAGAGCAAGGTGCTGGGCACCTTTGAGGCACTGAACGAGGTTGTTGTCTCCAAGGGCGACATTGCGCGGATGGGCGACTTTGCCGTGGAGCTGGACGGCAAGATGGTGGCGCGGTTTCGCGCAGATGGGGTGATCGTGTCCACGCCGACGGGCTCGACGGCCTATACGCTGGCGGCGAACGGGCCGATTCTGACGCCGGATGTGGATGCGATGGTGGTGACGCCTATCTGTCCGCATCTGCTGACGCTGCGGCCGATTGTGGTGCGCGGCGACGCCTCCCTGACGGTGCGCGTTGAGGCAGTGCCGAACCATGCGCTGCTGACGGTGGATGGCCAGAACATGCTGGAACTGCACATGGGCGACGAGGTGCGCTGCCGGCGATCGAGCCACACGGTAAACCTGGTGCGGCTGAGCGAGAGCGGATTCTTTGAGGCGCTGCGCAACAAGCTGAGCTGGGGCGAGCGCTAGCGGCTGATTTCGCCCAGCAAAACCTTGGCCTTCATGGCGAGGGTATGCGCGCCATCGACGTCGCCGGAGGCCAGGGCAGCCTTGGCCTGCTTGAGGAATTCCTTGATCTGAGCAACGGTTTTCTGTTCCTGCGTGGTCAGGCCGCGGTTGATCTGCTTGAGTCCGCGCTCGGTGGCGTCAATGGAGGTGACGGTCTCGCGGCTCAGGTCGGAGGTGTCGCCGGGCGAGAGCTGGCCAATGGCGCTGACGCCGGAGGGTGCGGACGGCGCGCTGGAGGCTTCTTCGGCGGGCTTGGCCGCAGGCTTTTTGTGGTGAACCGTGTGGTGGACGGGCTTCTCCGGCTGCTTTTCCGGGGCAGGCTGCGCGGTTGTAGCCGGGGCGGGAGGGGTCGCGTCAGACGGAGTGGTTTGCGCCGGCTGCGTCTGGGGTTGCGGCTGGGTCTGCGTGGCGTCCGGCAGCGGCGGTGCCAGGGGCGGAGTCTTTACCGAATGAGGGCGATGAAAGCATGCCGTTAGACAGAGCGGCAGCAGCAGCGCGACGCTCCTGAGATGCGTTCTCATCCGATAAACCCTTCCTTGCCCGTAACATTCGCCGGTTGTGGATGCCGGCGTCCCCAATCCGTAGCGACCAGAGGAATTCGAAGCGAAAACTCTGTGCCACGTCCTACTTCTGATTGTACTTCCACGCTGCCGTGGTGGAGCTGCAGGATGCGATATGTCATGGCGAGACCGATGCCGCTGCCGCCACTTTTTGTGGTGAAGTAGAGGTCGAAGATGCGCTCGCGGAGGTCGTCCGGGATGCCGGGGCCCTCGTCGGCGATGCGGAGGACGGCGTTCTTCCTGTCCTCTTCCAGCACGACGCGAAGGCGGCCGCCCTCGGGCATGGCCTGGGCGCCATTCTGGATGACGTTCAGGGCGGCCTGCTTGAGCAGGTCGGCATCAACATTGGCGATAAGGGGATTGGCGGGGAGAGAGCTTTCGAGGATTACGTTGCGGGTGGGCAGCTCCTCGGAGGCGAGGGCGAGGATGTCACCGATGACGGAGCGCAGATCCTGCTCCTGCAGTTGCAGCTCCACGGGGCGGGAGAAATCGACGAGTGTCTGCACGACGCGATCGAGGCGGTGAATCTCCGAGTCAATAATCTCCAGGTGCCGGGATGCCGAGGCATTCTCAGTGCCGAGCTTGTTCTTCAGCAGCTCCAGGTGGACGACGATGGCGTTGATGGGGTTCTTGACCTCGTGGCCGACGCCGGAGGTGAGGCGTCCGATGGCGGCCATGCGGCGCGACAGCTCCAACTCGGACTCAATCTGCTCGACGGACTCGACATCGTGCAGCCGGACGAGGGCGCCGAGGCCCTGTCCGGTGAGGTCGTCGTGGATGAAGTCGAGCGAAGCCTGGATGCGGCGGCCGGTCTCAGTGCGAACCTCTTCCTGCACCATGTTGACGCCGGCGTCGTAGGCATCGCGCAGGGTTTTGCCCAGGATGGTGGAGCGGTTGAAGATCTCCTGCGCGTGCATGCCGAGGATGCGGTCCTTGTCGATGTGCAGGAAGCGGCGGGCGGCCTCAGAGACGAGCACGGTGCGGCCGTCGGCGGTGAAGAGCAGAATGCCGTCCTGCAGATTGCCGAGGATCTGGTCGAGGTTTTCCTTGAGCGCGGAGAAGACCTCCTCGACGTTGCGCATGCGCTGGCCGATCTTTTCAATCTTGGTGGAGACGCGCTCGGGGGTGTCCTGGCGTGGCGCGGTCTCCTCTTCGGGGGCAGCCTCGCTGGCGGCGGTCCAGTAGTCGAGCTGCTGGCTGATCTCCTCAAGCGGGCGCAGGGCGAGGTTGCTGAGCAGGAAGGCCACCAGCAACGCGGTGCCGAGGGCAAAGCCCATCAGCGTGAACGCCTCTGCCAGCCACGGCCCATAGACGGCGCGCAGCAGCGTGGTGCGCACGCCGACGTGCACGGTAAGGAAGGGCTGACCGTTGCGTTCAAGCGGAACCACGACCTCGTAGACGCGAGGCGGCCCGTAGACCTCCTGGATGAGCTGGATGGGATTGGCGTTGAGAATCTGCTTATAATCCGGGCGGACGGGCAGCGGCTTGTCCTGATTGTCTGGATTGGTGCTGAGCAGAGTGCGCTGCTGGCTGTCGCCGATGTTGAGG
Organism: Acidobacteriota bacterium; assembly: GCA_021781255.1. Next base: position 462 of record JAJXXG010000706.1, on the reverse strand, counting down.
TCGTAGACGGTGAGCGAGTAGCGGTTGACGGACTCAAGGACGGCCTGGAGCGCGGCGTTGTCGCGGATGGCTTCCGCGGCAATGTTGCGCAGCTCGTCGGGGTTGTTGGGATCGACGACGCGGTCTTTCAGGCCGGTCTCCAGCGCGTTTTGCAGCGCAAGCCGGACCTGGTTGGCCACCATCTTGTTGGTGTCATAGGACTGCTGCACGGCGGCGTTCAGCAGCTGGTTGACGTAGACGAGCGAGAGCAGCCCCGTGATGATGAAGACCAGGGCCGTGATGGCCAGAACGAGTTTAGTCTTAAGGCGCATATCTCAGGCCGGCTGATCTTCCGGCGACTGGCTGTACTCCTTGAGCTTGTTGTGCAGCGTTTTCAGGCTCACGCCGAGAATCTCGGCGGCGCGGGTCTTGTTTTGCCCGGTGGATTCGAGCGTGCGCAGGATGAGCATGCGTTCGGCTTCA
>JAJXXG010000442.1 GCA_021781255.1 Acidobacteriota bacterium | reverse complement strand
AGTCCTTGAGGTCGAGTGCATCGCCTAGAGCTTCCAGCGTTACGTCATAGGAGTGCTCGAGATCCTCCATGGCCTGGCGCAGCATTTCTGTGCGGGCGCGGACCACCTGCTCAAGGTTCTGCTGGTAGTTGTGACTGTCCTGCAGAGCCTGACGATGGTCGATTGCACGCTGCACTGTGGCGATGAGGTGCTCGCGTTCAAAGGGCTTCAGCAGGTAGTCATAAGCTCCGCGGCGCATGGAGTCGATGGCCACACTGATGTCGTGGATGGCACTGACCATGACAACGGGGAGATGAGGATTTTCCCTGCGGATGCTTTCCAGCAGCGCAATACCATTGCCATCCTGCATCACGATGTCAGTAAGGACAAGATCAAAAGGCTGACGGCGCAGCACTTCGATTGCCTCTGCACCGCTTACGGCCAGCTCGATTTCGTAACCTTGCCGTTCGAGTGTGGCGCCAATCATGGAGCGCACATGGGACTCGTCATCCACCACGAGGATGCGTACTGGACGAGGTCCGTGTTCAAGTTGGGGTGATTCGGCCTCAGCCGGGCGCGGTCCCGGCGCGCCACCACCGGCTCCGATGGCCGGATTGGTCGCCAGACCCATAACTCTTAACCGTTTTGCCAGACCGTGTGCCATCCAGACCGGCGATCTCCCTCATCCATTCTAGTCAGACTCCGCGACAATGCGGAGACGGGGTATCCACACTGAAACGAGCTCAGCCGACAGGCAGCGGACAGGAAAACTAGAATCCGGCGGGGGAATCGCTTCATGCAGAGCCGATTTTCAGAAGATCTGCGCGGTCTGGCCCCAATCCGTTGCCGTCTGCACCTTGATAACTGTGAAGTTACGCCAGCATCGCACATGGTGCAAGGGATTCCGGCAGAAGTACCTCATCATTTAATGATTCCAAGGTCATGTTTACGAATTCGCAAACAGTCTTCCTGGTGATCGAATCAGGAGGGCCGGGGTTTAATCGTTGCGCTGCTTCTGTCGTTCGCGACGTGCTGCCACCCAACCTTCCTTTACCACCTGGTGGGCACGTGCCACAGCGAGCGATCCGGCGGGCACGGGCCGAGTGATGCAGGAGCCGGCGCCGATGTATGCTCCATCCTCAATTGTGACTGGTGCGACGAGCGTGGAATCGCTGCCGACGAAGACGCCCTGGCCGATCTGTGTGGTGTGCTTGTTCTTGCCGTCGTAGTTGCAGGTGATGACGCCAGCGCCTACATTGGTGCCCGCGCCAACCACGGCATCGCCCAGATATGTAAGATGGCTGGCCTTCACGCCCTTGCCCAGACGCGCTTTTTTGGTTTCCACAAAGTTGCCGATATGGACTTCGGGGCCAATCTCGCTGCCGGGGCGCAGATGGGCGAAGGGGCCTATGCGGGCACCGTCGTCGATGGTGCTTTCTGCCAGCACGCAGGACTGGCGCACAACCACGTCGCTGCCGAGCGTGCAGTTTTCAATCACCGTATAGGAGCGGATGCGGCAGTCGGAGCCGATTTTCGTGTTGCCCAGAAGCTGCACAAACGGCTCGATGATTGTGCCGGGCGCTGCTTCCACATCGGCATCAAAGACACAGGTCTCCGGGCGATAGATGGTGATCCCCGAGGTCATCAGACGGCGTGCTGTTGCTGTGCGTAGCTCGGAGTCGAGGGCAGCGAGATCAGCCAGAGATTCAGGCGCACGGAGTTCTGCTGAATCGGCTGGTTCCACGGATGCAACGCGCTCTCCTGCCGCGCGTAGTAGTTCGAAGAGGGCAGTGAGATCACGGGCTTTGCCCGCATGCTTCAGTAGCGCCCGCGATTGAATGGCAATGACCACTGACCCATGAGGTGCGGAAAGCATGGTCATGGCCGCACGTCGTTTGCGATGTGCCTGAAAAAGATGCGCGAGAGTCTCAATGCGAAGAAGTGGCAGATCACCGGCAAAAATGAGCAGGTGGTCGAATCCAGAAAGGGATTTGCGTGCTGATTGCAATGCGTGAAGCAAGCCGCTCTGCCGATTCTGCTCAATAAACTGAATGCCTGTGTCCGCAAAGGCCTGCCGCACCTGTGCGGCCTGATGACCAACAACAACAAACAGATTGTCCAATGGGGCTAGCCCGGAAGCCGCCGCGAGTGCATGGCCAAGCAGCGTGCGGCCACCGGCCTCATGCAGCGCTTTGGGGCGGCGCGAGCGAAACTGCGCCCCGTTGGCAGGAGCGAGAATGACCACGGCCAGCTTTCGCGATTGCCGGCCGCGGCCTGACGGCTTGCTCACGGTCTCTTCTCCGAGGGTGGTTCGTGTTTCGGCATCGGAATAGTGATGTCGATGGGATGGACTGGGCCCATGTCGAGCGCGCTCAGGCCCGGTTGAATCTGTGCCTGATTGCCGACAACCATGATTGCGTACTTGGCAGGGTGGATGTATTTCTTTGCCACGCGCTCGAGATCGGCGACGGTCACCTTTTCAATGCCGGCCTTGTAGGTCTCAAGGTAATCCGGCGGATAGCCGTAGAACTCGAGCAGCACCCGGTCGGCAAGCACCTTGCCTCGCGTGTCATAGCGGAAGAGGAAGGAATTCAGCAGGTCATCTTTGCCGCGCTTCAGTTCCGCTTGCGTGAATGGCTGCGAGGTAAGGCTGGAGATCTCGGCGAGCGCGGCCTTCGTGGCTTCCACGGTGGAGGCACTCTTGGTGAGCACCTCAACGCGGAAGGGAGCCGGATGGTCGTAGTCAAACCCGAGCCCGCCGCCGACGGCATAGGCCAGGCCAAGCTTTGTGCGCACAGTTTGGAAGAGCCGACTGCCAAAGCCGCCGCCGAGGATGTCATTCATCACGGCAAGGGCAGGAACATCCGGATTGTTGCGCAACGTGCCGATACCAACAATCTGGATGTTGGACTGGTTCACATCGCTCTTGTTGATGAAGTAGACGCCGGGCGTGGGGCCGGGGAAGGTAAGATGCAGCGGTGTATTGGGCACAACGGACGGCAGACTGCCAAAGGTGGCACGCAGTCGGGCTTCCATGTCCGCGAGATTAAAGTCGCCGCTGACACTGACGATGAGTTTGCCGCGCAGGGTGCGGTCGTGCCACGCCTGCAAGTCGGCCAGCGAGATGTTGGCGATGGTCGCCAGCTCCGGTTGCCGCGTGTAGGGGCTGTGGACGCCGTAAACCAGCTTGTCAGACTCGCGATATGCAATGTCGTTCTCGTCGTCGTTGCGGCGGACGATGCCGGTGGCCTCCTGCTGCTTGGCCAGCATGAGCTTGGCCTGGCTGAACCTGGGATGGAAGAGCAGATCCATCGCGAGGTCATAGACCTTGCCGGAATCGGCGGTGAGCGAGTCCCAGGAGAGCGCCGTGGAGTCGACGTCGCCGCCGGTCTCAATGTGCGCCGCACGCTGGGCCAGGTAGTCATCCATCTCATCGCCGCTCATCTTGTCACTGCCGCTGGTGCGCCAGGCCATGCCATAGATGTCGACGAGTCCGGCCTTGTCCTCGGGCTCGTTGCGCGAGCCGCCGGGAATAGAGACCGAGCCGCTGACGAAGGGGAGCTCGTGATCCTCCTGCAGGAAGAGAACAATGCCGTTCTTGAGCTCGATACGAACGGGCTCATGCGGATGGAAGGCCGGCAGAGCAGGAATGGGAATCTTCTTCCATGGCTCGGGCTGTTGCGCGTGCAATGCGGCAGGCGCTAGCAGTGCGGCTAGGGCTGCAATGGCCAATATGCTGCGGGAAGCGCGTTTGAGCATGGCTGCGTTCATTGCGCACCTCCGTTCTTGCCGGCTGCATTGGGAGCTACAAAATCAATCTGCGCACTGGTGCGGTTCGATGGCACAAACGTCTCATTCGCCACGCGCCGAATGTCAGCCTTGGTTACCTTGTCAATGCGGTCAAGTTGCAGAAAGAGCTCTCGCCAGTCTCCGTAGCGTGTCTGGTACTCGGCCAGCGCGTTGGCCAGGCCCTGATTGCTGTTCAATCCGCGCAGCAGATCCGCGCGGGCACGGGTCTTGAACATCTCCAACTCCTGGTCGGTCACGTCCGTGGTTTTCAGCCGTTCAATCTCTTTGTGAATCGCCGCGCGCATCTCTGCCGGCGTGTGGCCAGGCAGCGGGAAGGCATAAAAGGCAAAGAGGCTGGGATACTTTTCGCCGGGATAGGGGCTGAATCCCCCGGCCTCTGCGGCAATCTGCTGCTTCTCCACCATGTCACGGTAGAGCCGCGAGACGCGTCCGTTGGACATGATGTCAGAAATTGCATCGTAGACGGCATCATCAGGGCTGCGGTAGTTCGGCCGGTGATAGCCCTCGATGTAAAAGGGTTGGGTGGCCTCGCGAACAATGACGGATTTTTCCGCAAACTGCTTGGGCTCGACGGTGGTCGACTTCAACGGTTTGGGTCCGGCAGGGACGCGGCTGAAGTATTTCTCCAGCATGGGCAGGTCCTTGTCGACATTCACGTCGCCCACAACGGCGACAACGATATTCGAACCCACGTAATACTTCTTGTGGAAGGCCATCGCCTCGGTTGCGGTAATCTGGCTCACCTCGCTGGGCCAGCCAATGCCGCTGCGACCGTAGTCCTGCGCCACATAGGCCGTGGCCAGAAACTGCTCAAGCAATCGACCGATAGGACTGGAATCGATGCGCATGCGGCGCTCCTCCATCACCACAGAGCGCTCCTTGTAAAACTCGCGCGGAACCGTGTCGGCCAGCCGGCTACTCTCCATCCATGCCCAAAGCTGCAAGCGGTTGACAGGCATCGACCAGTAGTATTGCGTGCTGTCCAGGCCGGTCTCAGCGTTCAGGCCGTGTGCGCCGTTGGCCTGGGCCACTTCGCTGAATTGATTGGGTATGACGTACTTCTCCGCCTCAGCCTGGGCGGCTAGAAAAGCCTTGTGCAGCTCTTCAAGCTTCTGGGGGTTGCTGCCCTTGGGATTCCGATACTCGGCCTCGTAGGCATTGTTGGCAGCTTCCACCTTGGCCAAGGCTTGTTTTTCCGCGGGCCAGTCTTTGGTGCCAATCTGGCTGGTGCCTTTGAAGGCCAGGTGCTCAAACATGTGGGCCAGGCCACTCTCGCCGGACGGGTCATTCACGTCGCCTGCATCAATAAAGGTGTCATAGCTGAACACCGGCGCTTCCGGCCGCTCGCAAAGGATAAGCGTGAGTCCGTTGGGCAGCACCTTGACGGTGATTTCCTTGTCAAAACGCTTCAGATAAGGGTGATCTTTCGCCTGGCCCTGCATCGCCTGGGTTTGCGTTGTGCTGCCCGGTTGCATCGGCATCTGCTGTGCACTGCCCCAGCCGGAGGTTCCAAGCGCAAAGACCGCAATGGTTGCGCATGCCCATCTGCTGGTCCCGGAACTGAACCGGGGGGAGAGTCTGTTCTGCATCCCTGCTCCTTGGCGCAGGGGTCGAGTGCTACCCCCGCTCTCTTCCAAGCTAGCCGGGCGCGGTGAGGGCGTCAAACGGTCAGCGCTGTTGCGCGAGCTTAACCCGCTTAACCCGGTTGATTGCCCTATACTGGGAGATGCGTCTTGAAGGTGTTTCCTTGAGTGTGAACAAGCAGAGCAGAGCAGCAAAATCCGCGACAAAAGCCCCGCGCATTCGCTCCACCACGGTGATTTGCGTGCGCCGCAATGGTCAGGTGGTGATGGCCGCCGACGGCCAGGTGACCTTTGGCGACCACGTGCTGAAGCACTCGGCCAAGAAGATTCGCCGGCTTTACCAGGACAAGATCCTGGCCGGGTTCGCCGGGTCCACCGCCGATGCGTTTTCACTTTTTGCCCGCTTTGAGGCCAAGCTGGAGCAGTTTGCGGGCAACCTGAACCGTGCCGCCGTGGAGCTGGCCAAGGACTGGCGGACGGACAAGATGCTGCGCAACCTTGAGGCGCTGCTGGTGGTGGCCGACACGCAGCAGACGTTTTTGATTTCCGGCTCGGGCGATGTGATTGACCCCGACGAGCAGATCGCTGCCATTGGCAGCGGCGGCAGTTATGCCACGGCCGCCGCGCGCGCGCTGATGGAGAACACCGAACTGAGCGCGTGCGAGATTGCCGAAAAAGCGATGAAGATTGCCGGCGAGATCTGCATTTACACCAACGACCACGTAACGATTGAGGAGCTGAAGAGCTAATGAGGCTAGGATGAGCGATTTTTCGAGCCAACTTAATAGCTTCGTTAATCTGTACGAACGTTGCCCTGAAGGCATTGCAGAACTTTTCGAGAATCCGCGGCTTGGGACCGAATTCAACGTGGAGAACGAGGCTAGGTACAAAGACCTGGAGCCTGCCTTACGGGCAAGTAGAGAACAATCGTCTCAGATTGTTATGAATAGGATTCTGCAGATTCTCGGTCAGCAGAGCCTGCCCTCTATGCGATCCCAAAAATTTTCGGAAACGGGAACTAATGAATCATGGAGCTCGGTGTCAGGAGATTACGAAGACGAAAAGACTGTGGAATTCAAGCAGGCATTAGCGGCGGAATGGTCGCTGTCCAAAGAAGAGCTTCAATCTGTACTCGATAAGGAAGGTATAACAGACGAGGAATTAGGCCAGATCCGGGAAATAGGAAAGTGGGCCGAAATCCACTCAAGGTTCAAATCCAAACAGCTATCAAAGCCCAATCTCCACATCTTTTTTGCTCGGGAGTTTATCTCGTGGGTGGATCTGGCAGTTGCTCAGGTTGAGAATTTGGGTGACGTCAAGTTCAGAGACGCAATTCCGA
>JAJXXG010000424.1 GCA_021781255.1 Acidobacteriota bacterium | reverse complement strand
TTTCAATCTGCGAAGTGGGATCACCGGGAAGAACGAGCCATGTGCCGGCTTCCCCATGTCGCGTGAGCGGTGCGTTCGTTGTTTGGAACGCCAGTTTATCCAGATAAAATGCACGCGCCGCAGTGGTGTTCCGCATGCCGATGCTGACACCGACAAAGCTGCTTGAGACGCGATTTGCACCCAGATGCTTTCCCCGGTCATTGGAGTGCATGGAACCCGGCATGTACTGCGTGTATTCCAAATTCTGGTTCTCTGGCCCGCGCATCGTGAACAGAAGATTGCCAGCGCCTGCGCGACGAACATCCGTTGGCGACAGGCCTCGCGCCGTGTACGCACGCTGCAGAGCATTCAAATCCTTCGATTCAAAGCATACGTGCATGAACCCCACCTGCTGCGATGCATTCTCCCTGGGGTAAAGTTCGATGAACTGCCGATCGTTCACTTTGAGGAACGCCTCAGTTGGAATGCCGTTCTTGCTCCGTGCAAAGGCCTGCTCAAAACCAAGTGCTGCATAGAAGTCACGCGATTTCTCAAGGTCAGATACGCGGATCGCCACGTGCGCGATTCCGTCCAAATCAGGAACTGGTGCTGCTGTTTGTGCTGCACACAATGGTGCGGCACCAACCAACTGAATTGCGCACAGAACTGCAATGGCACACCGAAGCATCATGCTCGACAGCACGTTTCTCATCTGAATTTCCCCTCGAAGATCATGCGCCGAAGACGCCTTCCCATTGCTGTTCCTGCGCGAAAGCAGTGTACCACGCAGTATTTTTGCCCAAGGGTAAGACGATCTGTCGCTTACAATCAGGGGGATCGTCGATGCAGCTCAATTCCACCCAGAGCTATCTATTCATGCAAAATTGTGCCCGCGCTTTCTTCTTCTCATTCCTACTGCTCTTCAGCGCAATACCTGATCACGCACAGCAGGCCTGGCAGCACCTTCAAATACCCACAGCGCACTCGATTGCACGCCGTTGGGCTGAACCAGCTCCAGAGTATGGACCCGAGCCGTACTACGGGCTCAACGGAAGCGTAACGATCGAACAGATCGGGCGTGACCTGGACACAATGCATCGCATGGGCTTTCAGGCGGTCACTGTACAAGCAGGTTACGGAATGCTGTTCGCCTACCTGTCCGACGAATACTTTGCCTTCTTTCGCAAGTTTGTGCTGGAAGCAAAGAGACGGCATATGCGCGTATGGATTGTGGATGATGCCGGCTATCCAAGTGGATTTGCAGGCGGGCGCTTCACCACCGATGCTCCGGCTCTGCGCATGCAGGCGCTCGAGATTGAACAGAGAATTCCGGTTTCTGCTGGAGCGCATGTGAAGATGCACCTGTCGAACACAGTAGTAAGCGCGGCCGCCGTGAATCAATCAGGCTCTGCCATGCCCGTTCCGCTGACGGATTCGACCTTGGACTGGACAGCACCTGAAGGCGATTGGACACTGCTCTTGGCAGCCCACGAATTTCGCACTTCTCCTACACGGTCTGACACGAATCCACATCGTGTGAAGGACGCTTCGCAGTCACTGGAAGACTATCTCAATCCGCAAGCGACACAGCAGTACCTTGCATTTACGCACGAGCGATATAAGCGATTTGTCGGGGATGAGTTTGGAAAAACAATCCTTGGCTTTCGCGGAGATGAGCCTGACTACTCAATCAGTGGCCTGCCCTGGACGCCTGCATTCTTTGAAGAGTTTCGCAGATTAAAGGGCTACGATGTTCAGCCGTACGTCGCGATGTTCGCACAAACGCCATCGCACAAGCAGACGCTGCCCACAATTCATCTGACGGCGGAACAACTCAGAATTCAAGCGGACTACTATGATGTGTTTTCTCAGATGTTCGCGAAGAGCTTCTTTGAACCTCAAGGTCAATGGTGTGCTGCAAACCACCTCGAGTATCAGGTTCATCTGAACCACGAGGAATCACAGATGGATCTGGTTCGCAGCGAAGGCGACTTCCTACGCGATATGCGTCTGGTCCAAGTTCCCGGCATTGACGCAATCTGGCATCAGATATGGAAGGATACGATCTCGGACTATCCTCGACTTGCAAGCTCTGCTGCTCATCTGTACGGACGACCGCGCTCCTTCACGGAAAGCTTTGCTGCCTATCGCCCCAATCCAGACGTCGATATGGCCCGCTACATTCTGAATGAGCAATTTGTGCGCGGAATCAACCAGGTGGAGATGATGTACTTTCCTTCTTCCGCATCGGGCACCAGTCGTCCTTCCGCTTACATGCAAGATCCGGAATTTCCTGCACTGACCCAATACGCACAAAGAATGAGCTACGTGATGTCAATGGGGCGTCCGGATACTACTGTCGCACTTTTACTCCCGTCCAGTTCCCTCTGGCTCGGCAGCAGCAGGACCAATGAGCAGTTTGTATCGGCAGAGCGCCTGCTGAGTGAGCATCAAATTGACTTTGACATTGTGAATGAGGATGCTCTGGCAACCGAGCTCGTACTGCATGGTGGAAGTTTTGCAACCCAAAGTGGCAACAGCTATCGCACGGTCATTCTGCCCGATCCAGTGATGCTTTCAAGGCAGGCCGCTGCGCGCCTGAGGTCCTTCTCCCAGGCGGGAGGCAAAGTTGTTTTCCTCGGCAATCTTCCTGACTACGTCTATGGGCAGTCGATGCGGGATGCAGTGCCGATCAGTCCCTCCGAACTTTCGTGGGCAACTCAGCTCAACGATCAACTACCCGCCACACCCACTCCACCCGCTTATCCTCCAGCGCAAAGGCCTCAGCCGCTGGATCTGCCAGCATTGCTGACCAATGGAATCGGCGCCGCAATCGTGGAGCCGGCAGTTAGAACAGCGACTCGGGATACAGCTCTGCGCGTGATGAAGCGCAAATGGAAAGATGCGGATTGTTATCTCTTCTTCAATGAAGGCGACAAGACAATCGATGACACGATTACGTTCTTGAGCGAAGGAAGGACCGTTGAGGTGTGGGATGCACAGACAGGCACGATAACACAATTGCAGACTCAGCGTGCTGGGCACAATCCAGAAGTCCATCTGGCTTTGCAACCGTACACTGCGCGCATCCTCGTGGTTCGATGATGCGCGCAGCGGTTCTTAGAGCTTCTTGTTATCGGCCGTGCTGAGATTGACATCCGCGGCAGCTCGACTCCAGCCAAGGCGGAAGTCCTTTACGTTGTTTAAGGCGAATGCACCCTCTGCACTGCGCGGGGCCGTAATGGCGAAAAAGTCCGCGCGCTCCACATCGTGCAACTGGAATGCCGGCCTGGGGTCGGGAGCGGCATTGGCAATCTCTACATGACTCATCTCAAGATTGCGCACATGCCGCACGTAGAACCCCGATGCGGATGTAGCTCCAAACATGGTCGGCTCCGGATATTTATTCTCCGACTCAGGCAACTGCAGGTTTGCGCTTTCAGCCGTCGCACCACCAGCGGTCTCAACGTAAATATTCGAGAGCTTTACGTCCTGAATGTTGTACCCGGGTATGCCACTGAGGATGGAGCTGTACTTCATCGGGGCGTTATAGCACTCCAGGTTGCTGATCAATACACGCCGCAATGTGCCGACTTGGGTGCTCTCCTTCGGTCCACGCAGCCGCGCTCCAAGGCGCATGAACACCGGGCCCGAAACAAGGTCGCGCATGGTTGTGTTCGTGATGGTGATATCTTCCAGGAGCGCTCCGTCCACGGTCTCAAGAGCATATCCCTGGCAGCCCTCGAAGACACAGTTCGAGATGGTCACGTTGATGAAACCACCGTTTGACTCTGTGCCGCACTTGATTCTTCCCGTGCGCGGAACATGGACATCCGGCGCGTACTTCTTGAAGGTTCCGTCCAGCACAGAACCCAGCTCATAACAGCCGGTGACCCAGCAGTTGGTAATTGTGAGGTTCTTCGTGGGCCGGGCGTATCCCAATCCGAAACTGGATTTGGGGCAAATGCCGTCGTCCCACGGAGAGTTCACCGTGCAATTGGATACGCGCACATTCTGGCAGCAATCAATATCCATGCCGTCGCGATCGGTATCAATCTTCAGGTTATCGATAGTCATGTTGTCAACAGCGGTGAGCAGCAATCCGAAATGACCGCCCTTAAGAATCGAGAAATCCCGAAGCAGAACGTTATGGCAGTTCTTCAGCGCAATCGCCTTATTCCCTACACCGCTTTGCTCCGCAACAAAAGGAGCACCGTCACCGCGACGGCCACGACCATTCGATAACCCCTTGCCCCAGATGAGGCCGGGGCCGGTGATGCTGAAGTCGTGAATGTCCTCGCCCCAGATGAGTGAGTTATGCCAATGATTGTGGCCGTAGTCCTGATAGGGGTCCCATGCCGTTTTCGGCTCGGCCGCATCATAGACTCCGCCGTTGTAGCCGGTCTCCTGACCGGGAAGCGGCGAATCTGCCGCGAGAATGGTGCTGCCCTGCTGCAGATGAAGATGGACATTGCTCTTGAGATGGATAGAAAAGCACAGATACGTGCCCGGCGGAAATAACACAACTCCGCCCCCGGCGGCTGCTGCGGCCTCGATGGCACGATTCACGGCCGGAGTATCCACCGCTTTGCCATCTCCCGCAGCGCCATATTTGCGTACATTGAAGACGCCATCCGACGCACTCGCGACGGCCATCTTCTTGGCACTCGCCAAAGCCGGAATGGAAATCGCTGGGACCGCGGCGCCTGCTATGCCGAGACTACCTGCACGCAGGAAGTCGCGGCGCATGGAACTAAATGAACTCATGAAACCTCCTCATCATCAATCACGGTTGTACAGCTTGCGTTTTCTGAAATCAGACGTACTGGTCGGTGAACCTGAAAGGATTACAACTTCGGCAAGGAGTTTTCAGGCAATGGTTGTCCGCTTACATTAATCAAGATGGAAGACTTCCTGGAGCGGAACCATGTTGTCGTCCGCTCCTCCCACGCTCAACGATTCAAAGTAAGGCGCCATCTCTTCCTGCCATTTTGCGTTTACAGGATGCTGCTTCATCCCTGCGCACGACTGCTCAAAATCATCGCTCTCAAGGTAGCCGACAAGTAATCCATCCGGCCTTAGAAACAGAGAGTAGTTTCGCCATCCTGTCTCACGCAGCGCGTTGATCATCTCTGGCCACACCTCTGCATGGCGCGCCTTGTACTCCTCAACCTTGTCAGCACGGACCTTCAACAGAAAACAAATGCGCATGGAATTCTTCTTGAATTGCTAAATGTACATGCTTGAGCATCCCACAGTAAAACAGTTTCAGGAATGAACTTGGTTTGGCATACCAGTTCGCTTGCCGAGGATAGTTACAGTTCTCCCCTGTGTGGATGCAGTCTCCCCAGCGCATTCCGGCGGTGCATTCAAATCACCAACCGCAAGCGCGCCCTCAGCCGCATCGGATCAGCCTGTCACGCTGGAACACTCCGTCGCTGCTCATCTTCGACAGCCTTTATATCGCCACGCAGTTCTGCAGACGTGCGGCTCGTAAATAATCGAGCCTCAGCTGTCTGATGAAAAGCTAGGCTTTGGCGGAAATTGCCTTGTTCGGGCTCCAGTTGATGACGTGATACACCGCCGGGATTGTGCCGATATTGCGGAGCCCGTGCAGCCGATTGGACGCGTTGAAGATGACCGAGCCAGGTCCCACCTTGACCCACTTGCCGTCGGAGAGCGTCTCGCATTCACCTTCGCGCATAATGATCAGCTCCTCATTCACATGGCGATGCGGAGGATGCGGCATCTCGCCCGGGTTCAGCGTTGTCACGTGCATCTCTAACTGATCCAAGGTTGCGGTGGGCGTTTTGCAGAGCTGGCGCACCTCGCCCACTTTTGTCTTAGCCGGCTTCATCTCGCTCCAGTGGAAGACCGTCGGCCCCATCACCGGCTCTTGCTCGGCCGCCGTGGCTGTTATCTGCAGTGCAGGCATGGCCAGCAGTCCCGCAATCACTTCGCGTCTCGTCACTCCCATTGCATCACTCCTATATGACCGTTCGTGCAGAGAACGCTGCTGGAGGAGCATTCTGCTCTCAACAGCCTTCTCGCTTTTTGAAATTCTGTGGCAACGCTGAGAAATCTCAGCGTCCGCGTTGCACTGCCGCCAGCCCCCGTAGACCTAGATGCGACATGCACTCTGGGGGCTTGCCGTTTTGCGCAGCGCGCGCGACTAGTCTTTCAGCATCACACGCTTCGCATTCATCTGGGCCTTGATGACTAACTCTGCTGCGAGCAGGCACTCTTCCTGATCCTGAGCCGTGTGCGTGCGATTCACAACATCCGCCACGAACTCCGGCCCAAAGGGCAGCGGCATCTGATTGCAATCGATGTACCGCGCAGACTTGCTGTCCACCAGAAACAGATTATTGCCCTGCCGGCTTACCGCGACATTGGTATATTTGCGAATTTCGATGTATCCATCGGTTCCAAGGATGAACAGCCGTCCATCTCCCCACGTGCCAAGGCCGTCCGGCGTGAACCAATCAAGCCGCACGTAGCCGAGTCCACGGTCGCCGCGCAGCACCATGTCTCCGAAGTCCTGAAACTGCGGATGATCCGGGTGGCGTATGTTGGCGATCTGCGACTCCACCACTTCAGCCTGCTTCGAGCCCGTGTAGTACAGGAACTGGTCCACCTGATGCGATCCGATATCGCAGAGGATTCCGCCGTACTGCTCCGGATTCCAGAACCAGTCCGGGCGTCCCGAACCACCGCCTGCACCTCCTTTTCTCTGCA